>JACCXG010000612.1 GCA_013697225.1 Acidobacteriota bacterium | reverse complement strand
AGCACGTCATCGTCTGGGGAGAGAACCGGCCCGAGTGGATCATGGCGCTCTGGGGGGCGCTCCTGCGCGGCGTCGTCCTGGTGCCGATCGACTACCGGGCCTCGCAGGAGTTCCTGCACAAGGTGGCGGAGATCGTGAACGCCCGCGCCATCCTCGTCGGCGACGGGGTACCCGGGCTGCACCCGGATACCGGTGGCGCCTCGCAGAACAGCCCTGAAGAGCGTCCGGTCTGGCGCCTCTCGGCAGTCGGCACCACGGTGAACCCCTCCCCGCCCACGGTCGAGATTGCCGGGGACGACGTCGTAGAAGTGATCTTCACGTCGGGGGCGACGTCGGAGCCGAAAGGGGTAATCCTCACCCACCGGAACGTGCTGGCCAACATCGTCCCGATCGAACGGGAAATTGCGAAGTACAAGAAATACGCCCGTCCGTTCATGCCGATCCGGTTCCTGAACCTGCTGCCGCTCAGCCACATGTTCGGCCAGGCGATGGCGACCTTCGTGCCGCCGCTGCTCGAGGGGGTGGTGGTCTTCACGCGCACGTTCGCGCCCGACGAGATCGTCTCGCAGATCCGCCGGCGCCGCGTGTCGGTGCTGGTCTGCGTGCCGAAGATCCTCGAGGTGCTGCGCGACCACGTGCTGCGCGCCGTCCCGGAGGCGGCACACGCCCCAGCCGGCCGGATGCACTGGACGCGCCGGTGGTGGCGGTACCGCCGGGCACACCGTCTCTTCGGGTGGAAGTACTGGGCGATGGTGGTGGGTGCGGCGCCGCTCGATCCAGAGGTAGAAGGCTTCTGGGGGCGGCTCGGCTTTCTCGTGGTGCAGGGCTACGGGCTGACCGAAACGGCGCCCATCGTCACGCTGAACCATCCGCTGCACACCTCCCGCGGCGCCGTCGGCAAGCCGATGCCGGGTGTCGAGGTGCGCATTGCCGACGACGGGGAGATTCTGGTGCGGGGGGAGAACGTTACGCAGGGCTACTTCAACGCGCCGGAGGAAACGCGCAGCGCCTTTCGCGACGGCTGGTTCCACACCGGCGACATCGGCAGCTTCGACGATCAGGGGCGGCTGCACATCCGCGGCCGCAAGAAGGAAATGATCGTCACGCCTGAAGGGCTGAACGTGTTCCCCGAGGACGTCGAGCGCGCGATCAACGCGCAGCCCGGCACGCGTGACTCCGCTGTCGTCGGAGCGCCGGTCCAGGGGGGATCGGCCGAGCGCGTTCACGCGATTGTTGCCCTCGCGGACGGGGGGAATCTGGAGGAGATCGTCCGCGGCGCCAACACCACGCTGCAGGATCACCAGAAAATCCGCGCGGCCACCCCCTGGGCCTCGGGGGAGCTGCCGCGCACGGAAGGGACGAAGAAGCTGAAGCGCCGGGAGCTGCGCGACTGGCTCCTGCGGACACGGGCCGAGGAGGGAGGGGTGGATGCGGGTGCCCGTCCCGGCGGGTCTCCGGCTGGTGCGGAGCGCAGCGTGTCCGCCGTGGTCGAGCGCTTTGCGCCGGGTCGCACCATCACGCCGGACACCACGATTGACGAGCTCGGCCTCAGCTCTCTCGAGCGGGTCGAGCTGATGATGGCGCTCGAGGAAGCGCTGCAGGTCACCGTTGACGAATCCAGGTTTGCCAACGCCGCAACCATCCGGGATCTGGAGGAGATGACGAGGCCGATCGAAGGGGGCACGGCCGGCCCCGCGTACTCCTCAGGCGCGCCGCGCGCGGTGGACCCGATCGACTTCCCGAAGTGGAACCGGAGCCTGCCGGCACGTGTGCTGCGGCGGGCCAGCCTGCCGACATGGATCCTTCCCCCGGCGCGGATCTTTACGCGTCTCGAGGTGGAAGGGCTGCAGCATCTGCAGGGCCTTCGTGGCCCGGTGATTTTTGCCGCCAATCATCAGAGTCACCTGGATACCCCCGCGATCCTGATGGCGCTCCCCCCACGGTGGCGTTACCAGGTGGCTCCGGCAATGGCGAAGGAGTTTTTCAAGGCCCATTTCTACCCGCAGGGCTTCAATCGGATGGCGGTCCTCAGGAGCAGCCTCAGCTATTATCTGGCTTCGCTGTTCTTCAATGCGTTCCCTCTCCCCCAGCGGGAGGCGGGGACCAGGCAGACACTCCGCTATATTGGAGAGCTGGTGACGGGGGGCTACTCCGTGCTCATCTTCCCTGAGGGGCGGCGAACCGAGGCGGGTGAAATTGCCCCATTCCAGCCCGGCGTGGCCATGGCTGCGGCCCGGCTGCAGGTGCCTGTCGTTCCGGTCAGGCTGGAGGGGCTCGACCGCATCCTGCACCAGAAATGGAAGTTCCCGAAGCGGGGAACGGCGCGGGTGGTATTCGGACCCCCGCTGCACCTCACGGGGACGGACTACGCCGTTCTGGCTCGTCAGGTGGAGGAGGCGGTGCGCCGCCTGCTGTAGAAGGATGAGTTTGCGGATGGAGATGAGATGTGGCACACTCTTTGATTGAAAGGATAGCACTTGAGCAAGGATGATCTGATAGATGTGCAAGGGACCGTCGTGGCGGTCCACAGCGGCGGGTTGTATCGCGTGCAGTGCGACCAGGGCCATGAGGTCCTCGCCCAGTTGAGCGGCCGCATGCGCCGCTTCCGAATCAAGGTCGTCCCGGGTGACCGTGTCACTGTCGGGGTGTCGCCCTACGATCCCGTTCGCGGCATCATCACCTTCCGTGCTCGCTAGATGACGATTTGAGCTCGCAACCAGCATCACACCAGACCCAGAATCGTGGCCGCCGGCGTCCTGCAGCCCGCGGAGGTTCCGCCAGGGGCGGGCAGCATCGCGCTCGTCCGGTGGCGGCGCCGGCCCCGACGCCCGTGACCCGACCCCAGGCCGAATACGACCCCAACCCGGTCGCCTTCGATCGCCTCGGGCTCGAGTCGACGCTCCTCGAGAGCATCCGCCAGCGGGGCTTCGCCAGCACGACACCGATCCAGAGCGCCGTCGTCCCGATCATCATGGAAGGGGACGACCTGATCGGCTGTGCCGACACGGGCACCGGCAAGACCGCGGCCTTCCTGCTGCCGATCCTCAACCGGCTGCTCCGGACGCGGGCCGCCGCGCCGGAAGAGCGCGGCTACACGCGCGTCCTCGTGCTCTCGCCCACGCGGGAGCTGGCCGTGCAGATCGAAGACGACGTCCAGGGCTTCTCGTATCACACCGACCTGACCAGCATTGCCGTGTATGGCGGCGTGCCCATGGATCAGCAGGAACGCGCGCTGAAGTCCGGCGTGGACATCGTTGTGGCGACTCCCGGGCGGCTGATGGATCACATGCGCAACGGCGCGGTGTCGTTCGACAAGCTCGACACACTGGTGCTCGACGAGGCGGACCGCATGATGGACATGGGCTTCTGGCCCGACGTCCGCCGCATCGTGGCCGCGCTGCCCGACACCGCGGCCCGTCAGACACTCCTGTTTTCAGCCACCATGCCCGAAGAGGTGATGCGGCTGGCCGACGAGGTGGTCTGCGACGCGAAGTACGTCCAGATCGGCTCGGCGGGAGGCCCGGCCAAGAGCATCCGCCACACGGTGGAGAGCGTGCCCGCGGCGGAGAAGACCGAGTGGCTCGCCCGCTTCCTCCGGCGCACCGCCGGCCCGGTGCTCGTGTTCGTCCGGACCAAGTCCGGCGCCGAACGGCTTGCGCGCAAGCTTGCCGCGTTCGGGTTGAAGGCCGCGGCGCTCCATGCGGACCGCACGCAGGCCCAGCGCAGCCAGGCGGTGGAAGGCTTCCGCAGCGGGCGGTTCCGGGTCCTCGTCGCCACCGACGTGGCCGCACGCGGGCTCGACATCGACGGAATCACGCACGTCGTGAACTACGAAGTGCCCTCGAACCGCGAGACCTACGTGCACCGCGTGGGGCGGACGGGGCGTGCCGATGCGACGGGAACGGCGCTGACGCTGGTGGCCCCGGAGGAGCTGCGCGCGCTCGAGGCGCTCGAGCGCTCTTTCGGGATCGAGATGCAGGGATGATGGACGATACGAAGTTTGCACCAGCCGACCCGGTGGAGCCAGGGGCCGATTCCCCGGCGCCCGTGTCCCCCACAGACTCATTGCCCGCGGCTCCCGCCGAAGCCGGGAGCGCCCCGCCCGCTGTGTCGGCCGCAGTCCAAAAGTTCCGCTCGTGCCGCTGGCGTGTCTCGCCGGAGGACGGCGAATTCTGCACGCACCGCGACGTGCTGCCGTTTGCCGGCAAGGACGGCTTCGTTGCCGAATCGTGGTGCCCTGACTGCGCGTTCTACAAGCTGCGCCGCACGCCGAAGAAGCGCGAGCGGCTCGACTTCACCTACTGACGCCGCCCGCTACTCCACGAACTCTCCGGCCAGGTCCGCCCACTCTCCCTCCGGCGCCAGCGTTTGATAACTCCGCCAGTGCGGCTTGGCCTCCGCTGATCCCCCGGTTTTCTCCAGCGTGACCGCAAGATAGAAGTGCGCGTCGGCGTACTGCGGGTTGAGCGAGACCGCAGCCCGGTAGCAGACGACCGCCCGCGAATAGCGGCCGAGGTCGTGGTGGATGTTGCCAAGGTTGAAGTGCGCCTCGAAACAGTCAGGATCGAGGCCGATGGCCTGTTCGTAGAGCGCGTAGGCCTCGACCGGCTCGTCACGTGCGTAGTGGATGTTCGCCAGGTTCACGAGCGCGGGAACCAGATCGGCGTCGAGGATCAGCGCCTTCCGGTACGCCGCCGCAGCCTGTTCCAGCTTCGCACCCTCCCCGTCGTCCAGCCGCGAGCCCTCGGCGAAGTATTTCGCGGCAAGTGCGCGCTGGGGGTCGTTGCGCACGTAGTCGTCGAGCGAGGCGTCGCGGGAGGCGGCGGATCCCGGCGTGCTCCCCCGGGCCGCTGAGACCGCGCTCGCCTCCTTGCGGGCCGCGAGCGAGACCACACGCGCGAGGGGGGCGTCGCCGGCCGCATGGCGATCGTGGAAGTCCAGCTGCATCTGCCCCTGGTGCTCTCCGAGCAGCGTGCGAAGGATCACCCGCAGCGGCGCCCCCGACTCGAGCTCGCCGGCCACCCGCTTCACGACCAGCAGATCCGCAAAGGAGAAGAGCCGTTCGGGACCCGGCGCTCCCGCCCGGACGAGCCCCCACTTCTCGAGATAGCGCAGGTGATTGTCGGTGATGGAGGGGTAGAGCTGGCGGATGTGGCGCACCGTGTAGGGCCCCCCCGCCGGTGACGGTGACGACGTCATTGCCCTGAAGATTATTGCGCCCGGCGTGAAAGTCAAGCGACACGTGCATACAATGGGCATGCTCCTCGCTGGGGATATTGGCGGCACGAAGACACTGCTCGGCCTCTTCGACCCCGCCCCGCGACGACCGTCGCCTGTCGCCACCCACGAATTCATCACGCTCGAGTACGACGGACTCGAGCTCATGATCCGGCGCTTTCTGGAGATGCGCGGCGTCACGCCGGATCGGATCACCGCCGCGTCGCTTGGCGTGGCGGGGGCAATCACGGACCAGGCCGCGAACCTCACGAACGTGCCGTGGCGGCTGCACGCGGGGGACGTCGCTCGCGCGATGGGCTTCCGATCCCTGCACCTGCTCAACGACCTCGAGGCGCTGGCGTACGCGATTCCCGTGCTCACCCCCGACGAACTGGCGGTGCTCCAGGAAGGGGTGCCGGTCGCCGACGGGAATGCGGCGGTGATCGCCGCGGGAACCGGACTGGGCGAAGCGCTGCTGCTGCACGTCGAGGACCGGTTCGCACCGGGCGAATCGGAAGGGGGGCATGCCGACTTCGCGGCCCGCACGGCACGGGAGCTCGAGCTGGTCTCCGTTCTCACACGGATCTTCGGCCGCGTCAGCGCCGAGCACGTGCTGTCGGGCCCGGGCCTGGTGAATCTGTATGGGTTCACCCACGACGCCTTCAGCGACGCGCCCGGAGCCACGGGCGCGGGTGCGGCGCCCGCACGGACGTGCGTAGCCGTGGGGCCCGTGGAGGATCCGGCCGAGTTGCCCCCGCTCATCACCGCGGCTGCCGCCGCGGGAACCTGCAC
>JACCXG010000598.1 GCA_013697225.1 Acidobacteriota bacterium | reverse complement strand
GGCGAATACGTCCTGATCGTGGACGGTGACGGGCAGCACCGCGGCGCAGACGCGCGCCGTCTCGTGGCCCGCCTGGGGGAGTTCGACCTCGTCATCGGCGCCCGCTCGACGAACACGCAGGCGACCTACGCACGCCGGTTCGGCAACAACCTGCTGAACCGCCTGGCCACCTACCTCACGGGGCGCAGCGTGCCGGACCTGACATCGGGGTTCCGGGGAGCCCGGCGTGAGTACCTTCTCGAATTCCTGCACCTGCTGCCGAACGGCTTCTCGACGCCGACCACGACCACGCTCGCGTTCATCAAGGCGGGGTACAACGTGCTCTTCGAGTCGATTGAAGCGGAACAGCGCGTCGGCACGTCGAAGATCCGGTTCCTTCGGGACGGCGCCAAGTTCTTCATGATCATCCTGAAGATCGTGACCATCTTCAGTCCGTTGCGGGTCTTCCTCCCGATCGCCGTCCTCTCCCTCCTCGTCGGTGTGGCATACGGGATCTGGAACGTCGTCGCCCACGCGCGTATCCCAAACGGTTCGGTGCTGCTCATCCTCTTTGCCGTTGTCGTGTTCCTCGTGGGCCTGGTCTCGGAACAGATTTCGGCGCTGCGATTCGAGAGCAGCACCAGGCACCGGGGATGAGCCTGAACGCACGGTCGGCATCGCGATGGATCCTGGCCGCCGCGATCGCGGGCCTGGTCCTGCGTGCTGCCTTTGGCCTGATCTACTGGGTCGGCAAGCCGTTGACCCACGACGAGCGGGAGTATCTCGCGCTCGCCAGGAGCCTCACGAGCGGCCGCGGCATGGTCTACGAGACGCCCGCCGAGGGCGGGTCGGGCCAGCAGTTCTCACGCGCACCCGGTTACCCGATGTTTCTCGCGGCGATTGGCGCGGGCGGTCGCGAGTACGACCATGCGCCGGCGCGCGTGAAGATTGCGCAGTCGATTGTCGGAGCCGGCACCGTCTGGCTCATTGGCATGATGGCGCTTGGCGCCGCCGGCCCCAGGGCGGGAGTCATTGCGTCCGGGATAGCAGCCGCCTACCCGCCGCTCGTCTGGATTTCGGCTTACGTGTTCAGCGAATCCCTTTACTCCGCTGCGGCCCTGCTCTCCGCCTTCGTTCTCCAGCGCTCGATGACCGACGAAGGATTGGCGTCACGGAGCGCGGCGCCTGCATCGCCAGGCGCGAGGAGCGCGCATACCGGGAGCATGGAAGGGACGAGCAGCCCCGCGAGGCGGGATGCCCCGCCGCCAGGAAATCATGAGGCGACCCGCTGGAACCGAACACTGGCCGCCCTCGCGGCGGGAGCCGGCACGGGCGTGGCGATCCTGGTCAGGCCGACGATGCTGTTGTTCGTGCCGATGGTGGTGATCTGGCTCACAGGACGACGACGCCTCGGCCTCGCCGCGGCATTCCTCGCGGGCACGGCTGTGCTCGTGGCGCCATGGACCGTGAGGAACGTGCGGGTGCATGACCGCTTCGTGCTCGTCTCGGCGGGCGGGGGCGTGAACTTCTGGATCGGCAACCATCCCGACGCGATCGGCGAGGGGGACCTGGCGGCCAACCCTCATCTCAAGGAGGCGGAGCTCGAGTTCCGCCGCGCGCATCCGGGTCTGTCTCCGGAAGAACTCGAACCCTTGTACTACCGCGATGCTCTGGCCTCGATCGCCGCCGCGCCGGGCAGGTGGCTCCTCCTGCTCGGCCGGAAACTGTTCTACACCGCCGTCCCGATCGGGCCCTCCTATACGCTACACTCGACGAGATACCAGGCGGCCTCGGTCGTCTCGTATCTGCTTGTCGCGCCGCTTGCGCTCATGGGATTGCCACGACTGCTGCGCGCCGGCCGTCGCCGGCCCACGGCGGTCCTGCTGCTCGGCGGGTCGGCTGTACTCACCGGGCTCGTGTTCTTTCCTCAGGAGCGATACCGCATACCTGTCATGGATCCTGTGCTCATCCTCGCTGCGGCCAGCCGTGCCGCTCGTGAAGCTTCCGCATGACCAGTCCCCGCGACATCGTCGTCGTCGTGCCGACATACAACGAGAGGGACAACCTGCCGACATTGACGAGCGGCATCCTGGCGCACCCGGGCTTTCGTCTGCTCGTCGTGGACGATGGATCTCCTGACGGGACCGGCGCCGTAGCCGACGAGCTGGCGCGCCAGCATCCGGGCCGCGTCGACGTCCTGCACCGAACGGGCCCACGCGGGCTCGGCCGCTCATACATCGACGGCCTGAAACGAGCACTCGCCTCCGGAGCCGATCTGATCTTCCAGATGGACGCCGACCTGTCGCACAACCCCGAGCACCTGCCGGGCATCGCCGCGGGCGCGTCGGAGTACGACGTGGTGATTGGCTCTCGGTATCTGACGGGCGTCAGCGTCGTGAACTGGCCCCTCCACCGGATCTTCCTGAGTGCCTTCGCGAACAGGTACATACGCTTCGTGACCAGGATCTCGGTCAGCGACTGCACCAGCGGATTCCGCTGCTGGCGCCGTGAAGCCCTGGCGCGCATTCCCCTGGACGCCATGGTCTCCAACGGGTACGCCTTCATCGTCGAGATGCTGTTCGAGGCGTCGCGGCGTGGCTGCCGGATCGGAGAAGTACCGATCATCTTCGTCGAGCGCCGGCAGGGCCAGAGCAAGGTCTCGGGACGTGTACTTGCCGAATCCCTCGTCGTACCCTGGCGGCTGCTGTTCCGCGGGCGCCGCCGTTCGTGACACCGCGGCACGTCATCGTCATGGTGACGACGTCGTATCCGCGGTTCCCCGGGGACAGCGTCGGCACGTTCGTCGAACCGATCGCCAAAGGGATTGCCGCCAGGGGCCACACCGTGCACCTTGTCGCCCCCTGGCATCCGCTGGTACGACGCCCTCGAGAGGAAGATGGCGTCAGCTATCACTTCTACCGTTACGCGCCGCTCCCGTCGCTGAACGTCTTCGGCTATGCCGCCGCCATGCGCGCTGACGTTTCGCTTCGAGGTGCCGCAATCGCCGTCGCTCCTCTGGCCCTCGCGCAGGGCTGGAGAACGGCGCGTGCGATCGCCAGACGTCAGGGTGCGACGATGATGCACGGGCACTGGGTCGTGCCCGGGGGGGTCACCGCGGCACTGGCTGCCCCGCGCCTGCCTCTGGTCGTGAGCCTCCACGGGTCGGATGTGTACGTCGCGGAGACGTTCCCGCCCGCCCGCCTGGCGGCCCGGATGGCCCTCAGGCGCGCTGGAGCGGTGACGGCGTGCAGCCGGGACCTCGCTGACCGTGCCGTGGCACTCGGGGCGGATGCGTCCCGGGTCATGGTGGTGCCTTACGGCGTTGACGTGGAGCGCTTTCGGCCGGACCCTCTCTCGAAAACAGGGGAGCGGGCCAGGCTCGGCGTCCCGGCCGACGTGCCGCTCATCTTCGCTGCCGGACGGCTGGTTCGCAAGAAGGGCTTCGAGTATCTGATCGACGCCATGCGACATCTGACCGGAGAGCATCGCGCGATCCTTGCCCTCGGGGGTGAAGGCGATCTCGAAGCGGAGTTGCGCGAGCGCGCCGCACGCCTCCCCGCCAGTGTGAGTGCTGTCCGCTTTCTCGGCCGGCTCGATCAGAACGCTGTGGGTGCTTACCTGGCGTCTGCAGACGTCGTCGTGGTGCCGTCGGTGCGCGACGATGCCGGGAACGTGGACGGGTTGCCGAATGTCGTGATGGAGACGCTGGCCACGGGCACAGCGCTCGTGACGACCCGGGCGGGGGGGATCGGCGCGGTGGTGAAGGATGGTGAGACGGCTCTC
>JACCXG010000565.1 GCA_013697225.1 Acidobacteriota bacterium | reverse complement strand
ATCACAAGGCCAGGAGTGTCGGCGCGGTAGACTCGAGCAAACGACGGGAGCGGCTGTGGCGCCGATTCGGTCAGCGTCGGCTGCTGCGATCCAATTGATACAGCGGCCAAAATAACCACGGTAAGCCTCAGTGTCATCTCCAATCTCCTTGCGAATGGCGACAGGTTAACCATCCGCGTGATGGCCACGGCCGCGCTGTGTAGCTTACATCCCGTGTAACGCCGATCCCATGAGCCATGAGGACCGGCGATTCGGCCGGAGCGGTCGCGCCAGCCGCTCGGGACGACTTCGGTAAAGCTGGCCGGCGACGGACAGGAGGCCGTCGCCGATGCCCACATCTAAATCGAAGTCTCGTGCGAAGAAGCCGCCCAAGCGCGTCCTGGTGCTGCCTGACCTTGAGCAGGCCAAGGCGGCCGTCCTGAACAGCCTGACCTCCGCCAGTGGCCAGCGCACCTACGACCACGCCATCACCGAGTTCGTCGCCTGGTACTGTTCGGAACCGCGACTGGCGTTCAACCGCACCGTCGTGCTCCGATATCGCATTCATCTGGAGCAGCGTCACTATGCACCGGCCACCATCAACCTCCGGCTCGCCGCCGTGCGACGGGTGGCGTATGAGGCGGCGGATGCCGGGCTCCTGAGTCCGGAACTGGCGGCGAGCATTCGCCGAGTCAAAGGCGTGCGGCGCCTCGGGGTGCGGTTAGGAAACTGGCTGACGGCTGAACAGGGCCGGCGTCTCCTCCGCACGGAGGGCCCGCTCACTCTGCGCGGACTGCGCGACCACGCGATGGTCGCCCTGCTGCTCGGCTGTGGATTGCGACGCGGCGAGGTGCTCGCCTTGGAACTCCAATCGATCCAACAACGCGAAGAGCGTTGGGTCATCGCCGATCTCCTGGGCAAAGCCGGCCACGTCCGGACCGTCCCGATGCCCGACTGGGTCAAAGGCAGCATTGATGCGTGGACGACCGCGGCCGGCCTGGCACAGGGACGGGCGTTTCGAGCCATCAATAAGGCCGGTCGCGTATGGGGTGAGGGCATGACCGCGAAGGTCATCTGGGATGTGGTCAAGGGGGCGGCCAGACACGCCGGCATCGAGAAGCTGGCCCCGCACGACCTCAGGCGCACCTGCGCGCGGTTGTGCCACGTCGCCGGCGGCGAACTCGACCAGATTCAGTTCCTGCTGGGACATGTCTCGATTCAGACGACCGAACGGTACCTGGGGTGCAGCAGAGGCTCCGGTGCGCCGTCAACGACACCATGGGCCTTGAGCCCGAAGCGTCAGCCTGACCAACGCTCAGCGAAGGGGCAGACGGCGAAGATCGTCAGCCCTTGGCGACTTATGAGGATCAATATCAGGCGTGGAGTTGAGCCGTTAGAGTCGTCAGCGATCTTTCGGCGAGCATTCCGTCACCACACGAGTCAGGCAGAGGCCGGACTACCGCAGACCGTTCGAAACGCGCAACCAGTCAGTCAGTCTGGAGTCGTCTATGAGAAGCGTTTTTGACGAAACGTACTGCAGCGTCGCGCGCGCCTTGGTATACCGGCAGCTCAATTCGCACTGGGCCGCTCAGCGTGATCGATGACGAGCACTGCGACCGGTGCGAACTGAGGCTCCAGCTTCAGTCCGAGCTGTTCCCGCACTGCGACAAAGATAGACGGCCCCGCTGCGGGCGGCAGTGCAAGATCGCTCGGTCCCGGCTTGTAGTCGGCGGGAGGCTTGATTTCAGCCGCTTCGAGCTCGATGTCAAAGCGTCCCTCGAGCCCCGTCCGATCGACAACGGGGCGATCTACGTGCCGGGAGATGAGGCTCGCGATTGCCGGCATCGTGAACGTGTTGGCGAAGAGCCGCCCCGGTGGCGTCTTGAAGCCGCATGGCGGCCCCTGTCCTGGCTGCATCGCCGGGCGCTGCCCCTTCATGACGGCGCCGCAGTCGATGTCCGACTGCCGCAGCTTCAAGCCAAGTGTTCCTTCGGCTGTCGCCATCATCAAGAGATACACGGATCGGTCCCTATTCTCCTCGTGCGCTTTCAGTTTGAAACGCTCAGCCAAGAGCGTCCGCAGCATCAGCAACGTTTGCCGTGGAGCGCCGTCGGGATCCACGACATGCTCGCCTGTAGCCTTGGCCACCACGTCGAAGCGATCGGAGTCTACCCATGGCGGACCACCGGTCACCTCGCGTTGGTCGAACGGGTAGCGCTGGTTCGCGAACGCAACCAGCTCCCGGAGCGTGACGTTCGTCGCCACGAGCCCGCCGCCTGGCTGGAGCAGTGTTACCCCGCGACCGCTGTTCCCGGATGTGTTTGGCTTGACGGATGCGATCTCGAATGCGGGCTTTACGCCATCCGCGGCCGGCTGTTGGATGGCGGACGGCACCGCGACAGCCAGAACCATGGCTATAACGAGAAGCAGCTGTCCCCAGGGATTCACTCGGTCTCGTTTATGGCTTGTCAACAGCGGGTTCGTGTCGCGAGAGCCTACTCGGCATTTGCGTTGACAGAGCGAGGGAAACAATACTGGCTCGTAGCGGTCAAAGGCAACCGAATACTGGAATGCGGATTTTCAAACATCGTCGCTGCAGACCTCTGGAGAACCGAAAAGGACGGCCACAAGTACGGGCCGGACGGAAGACGGTCTCCCGCGAGTCTGCTCGCGATAAACGCCGCAGGGATCTTCTATGTCGGGCCGTCGTGCAGCTACGCGACGTCCTTCTGAACGTACTGCGCGAGGACCTCGTTGATGAGCGTCTGATACCCAACGCGCCGACGCTGCGCTTCCCTCCGAAACTGAGCAAGGACCTCGACGTCGAGGCGAATCGCGATCAGTTGACGTGGGGCATCGCCGAGCGGCGGCCGACCGACGCGCCGCATGGCGCCGAGCTGCGCAGCCGACGACTCGGGAATGTCGCTGAAGTCAATCTTCGGCGGCGTACGCCGTGCGCTCGCGGCGGCTGGCGCGACGGGCGCTGATGAGACGGATCGTTTCGACATCGTCGTGTCTCCTGATCGTGTAGGCCACCATGAGCACCCGGCCGTTGGCGGCACGTCCCAGCCGGAGGTAGCGAGCCTCGCTCGCCGAGTGCACGAGGTCGGGGCCGTCCAAGGCGTCGGCGTCGGCGAACACGGCGAGGGCGTCGTCGAAGGTGACGTCGTGCTTGGCCGCGTTGGCTGACGCCTTCCGCGGGTCTCACTCGAACACGCGTTTAGTATATACGGAAGAACCATATCGGCGGATCCGTCACAAATCTAGGTTCACGCCCCCGCAAGACAGCTCCGAGAACGCCGCCGGCATCGACTGTCGGTCGGTGGGTCCGAATGAACGCCCGCGGAGATCTTCGGCGAAGCTGACCGGCGACGGACAGGAGGCCGTCGCCGATGCCGAAATCCCCATCGAAGTCCCGTTCGAAGAAGCCGCCCAAGCGGGTCTTGGCGTTGCCCGACCTTGAGCAGGCCAAGGCCGCCGTGCTGAACAGCCTGACCTCCGCCAGTGGCCAGCGCACCTACGACCACGCCATCACCGAGTTCGTCGCCTGGTACTGTTCGGAGCCGCGGCTGGCGTTCAACCGCAC
>JACCXG010000543.1 GCA_013697225.1 Acidobacteriota bacterium | reverse complement strand
GTGAACGCGGTGGTGGGGAGCCCGGTGGCCGTGAAGCTCACCTTGTGGCACGGCTGGAACGTGGCGCTCCTCATGGGCACGCTGTCGCTGGTGATCGGGCTCCTGCTCTTCACGCGGATGGCTGCTTTGCGTGCACCCTTCGCCCGCTGGACACCGTTTCGGGCCGGCCCCGCGGAACTGTACCGGGTTGCCATGGACGGTCTGTTCCGGCTGGCCGCCTTGCAGACCAGAGGTATCCAGAGCGGATACCTGCGTCGGTACATCCTGCTGACGGTCGTCGTCACGATCGGTCTCGTCGGGGCTTCGATGATCGTGAGGGACGTGCCGATTGCGGAGAGCACGACTGACGTGCGGCTGCACGAGATCGGCATCGCCGCGGCCGTGCTCCTGGCTGCAGGCGGCGCCATTGTCGCGAAGTCCACCCTCGGCGCGGTGGCGGCGCTCGGCGCGGTCGGGTTCGGGATGGCGTTGATCTTCGCGACCTTCGGCGCTCCCGATCTCGCGATGACGCAGCTCGTCGTGGAAGCCCTGCTCGTCATCCTCTTCGTCCTGGTGCTCTACGATGTGCCGCAATCCGCCAGCCGCTCCACCCGATCGGTGCGGGTACGCGACGCGGCGATCGCCATCTCGGCCGGGACGCTCATGGCGGTTCTCGTGCTCGTGGCCACGACCGTGCAGCTCGAGCCGCCGGTCTCCGGATATTTCGTGGAGCAGAGCGTGCCCGCCGCGCACGGGCACAACGTGGTGAATGTGATTCTTGTCGATTTCCGCGCCATCGACACGCTTGGCGAGATTACCGTCATTGCGCTTGCCGGCATCGGCGTGCATGCGCTCATCAAGCTGAGGCCCGGGAGAACGCCGTGAACTCACTGATCCTGCGCACCGCCGTGCGGGCGCTGCAGCCCGTGCTCCTGCTCTACTCGTTCTTCCTCCTGGTTGCCGGCCACAACCAGCCTGGCGGAGGTTTCGTCGGCGGCCTCATCGCCGCCGCTGCCCTCGCGCTCTATGCGATTGCCTACGACGCGGCATCGGCACGAACTCTGGCGATCGTGGATCCGCGCACCACGATTGGAGTGGGCCTGCTGCTGGCCCTGATCAGCGGCCTCCTGCCGCTGCTCGCGGGCCTGCCGCTGATGACCGGCCTGTGGGCCAGTGTGCCGCTGGCCGGTAACACCAAACTGGCGCTCGGCAGCCCGATCCTCTTCGACATCGGCGTGTACCTGGTGGTCATCGGCATGACGCTGCTGATGGTCCTGTCGCTGGTGGAGGACTGACATGGAACTCCTGCTGGCTGTCGTTGTTGGCGGGCTCTACGCGGGGGGGATCTACCTGATGCTGCGGCGCAGCATCGTGAAGATCATCTTCGGCCTGGCACTGCTCGGCCACGCCGCCAACCTGCTGATTTTCACGTCAGCCGGCCTCACTCGAGGGCGCGCGCCGCTCATTCCCGTGTCCGGTTCAGTTGCCGGAGGGACCCTCGCCGACCCGTTGCCCCAGGCAGTCATCCTGACGGCGATCGTCATCAGTTTCGGCGTCGTGGCTTTTGCGCTGGTGCTGTTCCGCCGCGGCTGGCAGGCGGCGGAGACGGACGACCCTGACGTGCTGCGGATCACCGAGACATGACGCTGCTGCTCGTGCTTCCGATCGTCATTCCGCTCCTCACGGCCGCGGTCACGCTCCTCGCCCATGGCTCCCCGAGGACGCAGCGCACCGTCCCCGTTGCCGGGGCGCTGGGGCTGCTCGTGGCCGGCGTGCTGCTGCTCTGGACCGTCGAACGCCAGGGCATCCTGGTCCTGCAGCTCGGAAACTGGCCCGCGCCGTTCGGCATCACGCTCGTGGCGGACCTCTTCAGCGCGCTGATGGTGGCGGTCACCGGCCTCATCGGCGCGGCGGTCGCGGTCTACTCACTCGTGGCGATAGACGAGACACGGGAGCGGTTCGGATATCACCCGCTGCTTCACGCTCTGCTCGCGTCGGTGTGCGGAGCCTTCCTGACCGGGGATCTCTTCAACCTGTACGTCTGGTTCGAGGTCATGCTCATGGCCTCCTTCGTCCTGCTCGCGCTCGGCGGCGGCCGTCCCCAGATTGAAGGGGCGATGAAGTACGTGACGCTGAACCTCGTCGCCTCCGCATTCTTCCTTGCGGCGGTAGGCATTCTGTACGGCGCCGCCGGCTCGTTGAACATGGCCGATCTGGCCGTGAAGCTGGAGAACGGCAGCGCTCCGGGGGTCACCACCGTCGTCGCCATGCTGTTCCTGGTGGCGTTCGGGATCAAGGCAGGGGTATTTCCGCTCTTCTTCTGGCTGCCAGCCTCCTACCACACACCACCGGTGGTCATCTCGGCCCTCTTCGCGGGGCTTCTCACGAAAGTCGGCGTATACGCTCTCATCCGGGTCTTCACGCTGCTGTTCGTGCACGACGTGGGCTATACGCACACGCTCATCCTCGTCATCGCGGGGTTGACCATGATCACGGGTGTGCTTGGGGCGGTGTCGCAGAACGACTTCCGCCGGATCCTGTCGTTCCACATCGTCAGCCAGATCGGCTATATGGTTATGGGCCTGGGGCTGTTCACGCGGCTGGCACTCGCCGGGTCGGTGTTCTACATCGTGCATCACATCATCGTGAAGACGAACCTGTTCCTCGTGAGCGGCGTGGTGGATCGCCTTCGCGGCACCCTGCAGCTCTCGTCTCTCGGCGGGCTCTACGAGTCGCGGCCGCTGCTCGCGGGGCTGTTCCTGGTGCCGGCCCTCTCGCTTGCCGGCTTGCCACCCTTCTCCGGATTCTTTGCAAAGCTGGCGCTGATCCACGCGGGATTCGAGGCGGAACAGTACCTGATTGTCGGCGTCGCCCTGGCAGTGGGGCTGTTGACGCTCGTGTCGATGATGAAGATCTGGGCCGAGGCGTTCTGGAAGCCCCTGCCGCCGGACGCGCCCGAGACGCCCGTCCAGGGGGGGCTCAGCCTGATGGTGGGCCCGATCGCCGTGCTCGCCACGTTCACGGTCCTGATCGGCCTCGGCGCCGGCCCGCTCTTCGAGATCTCGATGCGTGCCGCGGATCAACTGATGGACCGCGAGGGCTACATCCGGGCGGTGCTGGGAGACGGCTCATGAAGGGAATGGCCTGGAACCTCGCCCTCGCGCTGGCGTGGGTCGGCATGACAGGACGGCTGAACGCGTCGAACCTGATCGTCGGCTTCCTGGTGGGATATGTGGTGCTGCTCGTGCTGCAGGGCCCGGTTGCCATGCGGGGGCAGATCCGCCGCACGCGAACGGCACTGGAGCTCCTCGTCGTCTTCACGTGGGAAATGCTACTGGCCAACTTTCGCGTCGCCTGGGACGTCGTGACCCCCACTCACCTGATGCGGCCAGGGGTGATTGCCGTGCCACTCGACGCGCGGGAGGATTTCGAGATTCTCATCCTTGCGAACATGGTGTCGCTCACCCCGGGAACATTGAGCCTCGACGTAGCGGACGACAGGAGCGTGCTCTACATCCATGCGATGTATCTGCACGACCGCGAGCGGATCACGAGGGCCATCAAGGACGGGTTCGAACGCCGGCTGCTGGAAGTGCTCCGATGATCGAGACGCTCCGCAGGCTGTCGCTCCTCGATGTCACCCTTCCCGTCGTCCTGGCGCTGCTGGCGTTCGGCATCCTGCTCGCCGTGGTCCGGCTGTTGAGAGGCCCGACCTTGCCGGACCGGGTCGTGGCGATCGATCTCATCGCCACGCAGGCGGTTGCCATGCTCGCCTCGTCTGCGATCGCCTTCAACGAGCCGGCCCTGTTGCAGCCCGCACTCGTGCTCACATTGATCGCGTTTGTCGGGACTGTCGCCTTTGCGCGCTACGTGGCGAAGAGGGCGTCATCATGACGGAGCTCATCACGGTGGTCCTCCTCTTCGTCGGGACCCTGTTTACGCTGCTGGCTGCCATAGGCATTCTGCGGATGCCGGACGTCTTCATGCGGATGCAGGTCGCCACGAAGGCGGCAACGCTGGGGGTGGCGTGCGTGGCCCTGGCGGCGGCAACCCATTTCGGCGATCTCGCGACTATTGCGCGGTCTCTGCTGATCGTGCTGTTCCTCTACCTCACCGCACCCGTGGCAGCACATACCATCGGCCGGGCAGCCTATGTGGCCGGGGCCAAGCTCTGGGAGGGCACGATCATCGACGAACTGCGCGGCCGGCATCGCAAGGGTCCGCAGCCGCCGAGCAGTCTGGCCACGAACGACACCACAGCCGCAGAGGATCGACAGTCCCGAACGGACCGCGGTGAGCAACGGCAGGTAGATCTGTCATGAAGTTCATCGTCAGCGCGGCCGCTCTCGTCGTCATCGCTGCAGGAATCAAGGCCACCTCTGCGCTGTTGATCCCGCTGGTGCTCGCCGGGTTCCTGGCAATCATCACGTTTCCGCTCGTCCGCTGGCTGCAGGAGCACCGGGTGCACCGGCTTGCGGCCGTGCTGATCACGATGCTGGCGGTGCTGGGGGCGCTGCTCGGTCCGGGGCTCCTAGTGGCCACCGCGATCCGGCAGTTCGCCCAGGCGGCGCCGGAATACGAGACCCGCCTGCGTCAGCTCGTGCTCGCTTCCGGCGGCTGGCTGCGCGACCGGAATATCGATGCGACCCACCTGAGCACCATTCTCGACCCGTCGCTCATCTTCGGCTTCGTCGTCACCACGCTGTCCGGCGTCCTGACGCTGCTGTCGATAGTCTTTCTCGTCGTGCTCGTCTCCGCGTTCCTGCTGATGGAGAGCGCGGACGTCGCCGACCGCCGCTCCGAAGCCTTGCCGGGCCGCGCCAGGGAGATGATCGCCGCCGTCGGTAGACAGATGCAGGTCTGGCTCTGGGTGAAGACACTCATCAGCCTGGCGACCGGAGCCGCCGCCGGGCTCTGGGTCGGGCTCATGGGCATCGAGTTCGCGCTGCTCTGGGGGCTCGTGGCCTTCCTGCTCAATTACATTCCTAACTTCGGGTCGCTGATTGCGGCACTGCCCCCCGCATTGCTGGCGCTGATCCAGGACGGGCCGCTGAGCGCCGCGGTCGTTGCGCTCGGCTACGTAGTCATCAACGTCGTGTTCGGGAGCGTGCTGGAGCCGTACTTCATGGGCAGGCAGATAGGGCTTTCCCCGGTAGTCGTGCTCCTGTCGGTCATCGTGTGGGGATGGCTCTGGGGCCCGATCGGGATGCTTCTTGCCGTGCCCATCACCATGTCGGTGAAGTTCGGGCTCGAGAGCTCGTCGGAATCCCGCTGGCTCGGACGGCTGCTGGGCGGCAATACAGGCTGATTGCGGCGACGGTCGGCAGGCCGTGGGCAGGTATACTCTGTTCCCACAGCCCGATGCTTCCATCGACTCCCCCCGTCGGCGCCACGCCGGAATCGGGCGCCGAGCCGCGGGGTCTGCCGGGCGCCCGCACGGGAAAGCATGCGGCGCTCGTCTCCTGGGTACGGCCGTTCGTCTTCGCGGCCGTGCTGTTCGCCTTTTTTCTGTCCCTGGATCTCCTGGGCCTTGCGTTCGGGCTGTTCGGGAAGGACCTCGCCGCGGTACTCGTCGAGCGCACCGCGAACCCGTTCGTCGGGCTCTTCGTCGGGATCCTGGGCACCGCGCTGGCCCAGAGCTCGTCCACGACAACATCACTCACCGTCGCCCTGGTTGCCGCGGGAGCCCTCACCGTTGAAGGGGCGGTGCCAATCATCATGGGTGCGAACATCGGCACCTCGGTGACCAACACGCTGGTGTCGCTCGCACATGTCACGCGGCGCGGGGAGTTCGAACGTGCCTTCGCGGGCGCCACCGTGCACGACCTGTTCAACCTGATCACGGTGCTGATCGTCTTCCCGATCGAGCTCCTGACCGGATCCCTGTCGCGTGCGGCAATTTTCCTCGGCTCCGCGGTGGAAGGGGCCGGAGGCCTTCACCTTTTCGACCCGCTGAAGACGGTCGTTCGCCCGGTGGCCACCCTGCTGGTCGGGCTGTTCGATCGCTCTCCACTCATCACCCTCCTCGTAGCCCTCGGCCTGCTCTTCCTCTCACTGAAGCTGCTGGTGGACCTCCTGAGGGCGGTCATGTCCGGGAAAGCGGAGGAGATGCTGCACCGCAC
>JACCXG010000425.1 GCA_013697225.1 Acidobacteriota bacterium | reverse complement strand
GGGTTGCTTCCGTGACTCCGCCGTCAGAAGCCGCACCTGCGCTCCGGCAGCGCCGCGCCAAGCGAAACCGCTCGTCGCGATCGCGCAAGGACAAGCTGCGCTCGATTGCCTCGGCGGAGGCGCCGCTCGCCGCCAAACCTGCCGAGCCAGTGACCGCTCCTCCTCCGCCCCCGCCGGCGCCCACTCCGTGGCTCGTCGCACCCGCTCGCGCGGCGGCGTTCGAGCCCCCGGTTCCGGTCGTGGCAAGGCCGCCGGTATACACACCCCCTGCGCCGCCGCCGTCGCAGGTACCGAGCTATACGCCCCCGCCGCCCCGGGTTTACAACCCGCCAGCGGACGTGCTGCCATCGCCTCCCCTCCCGCCGGCGGCACCGCCCCCCTGGATCCCCTCGGCCGCTGGGCCGATGCAGCTGACACCCATAGCGGCGGCTCCAGCCACGCCCGCGCCGATGAAGTTGAAGGATGACCCCGTCCGCCCCCGAGGCAGGCGGGAACCTGTCGAGTCCGATATTTACGCCGCGACGCCCGAACCGGTCGTACAGGAGCGCCGAAGATTGCCGTGGAGACGCGCCGGCGTGACGGCTGCCGTGCTCGTTGTCGGCATGTTCACCGGTCGAGCCTATCTGGACCTCCCCGGAGCGGACCCGCTGTCAGCGGAATCTTCACCCGCCAGCACGGGGGCCGCAGGACCAGCCTCCCCCGGTCCGGCCCCGGCGAACACAGGCCTAGTGGAGATTGAAACGCAACCGACCGGTGCCCGGGTGCTGCTCGACGGAAAACCGGTTGGTGAATCGCCACTGACCCTGGACCGCGTTCCGGCCGGACGGCACACGTTCACGTTCCTCTCCGCGGCTGGTTCCCTGAAGCGGACCGTGCGGGTGGAGGCTGGCCGCACACTGAAGCTGGACGTGCCCATCTTCTCCGGGTGGGTGGCGATCTACGCCCCCTTCGTGCTCGACGTTGCCGTTGGCCGGCAGACGATCGGGACAACTGAGGAAGCCCGCATCATGCTGAGTCCCGGACGCCACGAGCTCACCCTGACCAACCGGGCGCTCGGCTACCGGTCGGTCCAGTCGGTCGATATCGAGCCGGGCGAGGTGCGCACGGTGACGATCGATCCACGGGGCACGGTGAACCTCAACGCGCAGCCGTGGGCCGAGGTCTGGGTGGACGGCCAGAAGGTCGGTGATACACCTCTCGCACGTCTTCAGCTGCCCCTCGGGACCAGGGAGGTCATCTTCCGCCACCCGCAGCTCGGTGAGCGCCGGGTGACGGTGACCGTCAAGGGCAATGCGCCCGCAGCGGTAAGTGTTGATATGACACAGCCGGGCGGCTGAGCACTCCGGAGCATCGGCGATCCACGTCCATTGACACCCTGCGATCCCGCTGCTGACAATAGACAGGATGCGCGCGTCACAGGATCTGGCACAGGGGCGGTCCCGTACCGGCCTATCCCGGTGAGCGCGGGCTCTCTGCCGGACGCTCTTCGGCAGCTCGCCGATTATGCCGACATTCGCGGCGCCTCGCGCGAAGCGGACGACTGGCGGCAACTTGCCGCCGGCCGGGAGGCCGGAGAAGACGACGACCGGCTCCGGGATTTCCTGCTGGAGGGGTCGGACGCGGTTGTGCTTCGCGCCCGGTCGGAGCTGCCCCGGCTCATTCGGCGACTCCTTGAAACTGGTGCCCTTGATTCGGCTGGCGCCCTCTGGCTGGCGCGTCACGGGGTCGTCACAGCTGCCGACCTGAACGCCGCGCTCTCCGAAGCCCGGCTGCCCCACCACCCACACGTCCCGGCAACGGGCCTGCAAACCGCCGCTGAAGTCATCGCGCGCGACGAGACGCGCGTGCCTCTGGGGCGAGCCCTGGACCTCGTGGAGGGCGTCACACAGATGATCCGGGCATCCTGCCCAGAGGCTCTGCACGTGTGCCCCGTCGGGGATGTCCGCCGATTCGAACCTCTGGTGGACGCCCTCGTCCTGGCAGTGGGCGCTCCCGAGCCGGCCGCCGCGTTGGAGGCCATCTGTGCCTTGTCGACCTGGCAGGGAGTTCTGCACCGGAGTGCGGATCGCGCGCTCCTCGCATACCAGGGCGCTGAAATCGACGTGCGGGTGGGCTCACCGCCCGAATTCGGCACGCTTCTCGTCACAACCACAGGATCCCGGCCGCACGTAATGGCGCTGCAAGCACGGGCGCAGGGAATCAGCGGGTGCGCACGTGAGGAGGATGTCTACTCGCGGGCGGGCCTGCCGTGGATACCGCCGGAGCTGCGCCACGACACCGGCGAGCTGGAGGCGGCTGCTGCCGGGACGCTGCCGCGGATGGTCGAACGCGCACACATCCGCGGTGATTTTCACATGCACAGCACCTACAGTGACGGGGGGGATCCTCTGGCGCACGTGGTAGCCACGGCCGCCGGTCTGGGCTACGAGTACATCGCCATCACCGATCACTCGGAGCGTTCCGCCGCCGCACGGACGGTTTCCCCCGCCGCACTGGCGCGGCAGGCAGACGAGGTGGCGGCGCTGCGCGAGCGCTTCCCGGACATGGTGATCCTCCACGGCATCGAAGTCGACATCATGCCGGATGGTCTGCTGGACTTCCCCGACTCGGTCCTCGAGACGCTCGACATCGTGCTCGCTTCGCTGCACGACCGGGCGGGACACGATCCGGCAACCCTCACGCGCCGGCTCCTGGGCGCCATCGCGCATCCGCTGGTGAACGTCATCACCCATCCGCTCAACCAGCTGGTGGGACGCGACACGGGGTACGACATGGATTTCCCTGCCATCTACGCGGCAGCCGCCCGCACGGGCACCGCACTGGAGATCGACGGCGCCCCCGGGCACCTCGACCTCGACGGCGCGCATGCGCGCGAAGCGATTGCGGCGGGGGTCACCGTCACGATCGACAGCGACTGCCACCGGGCGAGGCTGCTCGACAGGCAGATGCGCATGGGGATCGGCACCGCCCGGCGCGGGTGGGTCGAGCCCCGCCACGTGCTGAACACCAGGCCGATTAATGAGGTGCGGGCGTTCATCGCGGCGAAGAGAACGGCGAAGCGGTAGTGGTACACTGGCCTGACCAGCCCTGCCCAGCGACGAACGCAGGCTATTTATGAAGCCCCCGAGCTCCGTGCCGCGCATCCTCCTGCTCGCCGTGTCCGCCCTCTTCTGCGGCGCGGGCGGCGTGCTGCTGGGAGTCTCCCCCGACCAGGACGTCTCCGCTCCTGACGTGCGCCCGCCGGCGGCGGATGTCGCTGCCGAGCTGCAGCGGCGCTACGACCGCATCAAGGATTTTTCAGCTTCCTTTACGCAGACGTACGAGGGAGGCGTGCTCCGCCGGAAAGCGGTCGAGAGCGGCACCGTAGCCATCAAGAAGCCTGGGAAGATGCGGTGGGACTACACGTCCCCCCAGAAGAAGCTCTTCATTTCGGACGGCAAGACGATGAACATGTATTTTCCTGACGACAAGCAGGTGATGCAGACTCCCGTGCCTCCTGAAGACGAAGCGACGAGCGCCGTGCTGTTCCTGATGGGGCGGGGCAACGTGACCCGTGACTTCAGGATCCGCTACGCAGATGGAGGGCAGGGGGACGAGTACCTGCTGCGGCTCGAGCCCCACAACCGCCAGGCCGAATACGACTGGCTGGAGGTCGGCATCGACCGGGACACGCTGCAGATTCGCACGCTCACCGCCGGGGACGCACAGGGCGGCCGGTCGTCCTTTGCCTTTTCGGGGTTCAAGGAGAATACCGGACTGGCCGATAAGATGTTCCAGTTCAGCATTCCGCGCGGTACCGAAGTCATCACCCAGTGACCAGAGTTCCCGAGCGCCGCCCCTCGCGCCGCAAGACCGCCCTCCTCCTGCTGGCGCTGATCGCGAGCGGGTGTGCGAGCAGCGGAGGAATTCGCGCGGGAGCCCGCGCCGAGCGGAGCGCGGATTTCGACCGGGCCGTCGTCGAGTACACCAAGGCCGTACGGGCGAACCCTGAGGATCGCCACGCACGCGAATCCCTCGAACGAGTCAGGCTGCGTGCCGCACAGGAACACTACCTGCGCGGGCGCCGGCTGGCGGCCGCCGAGCGTTACGAGGAAGCCGCGATCGAGCTGCAGCTCGCCACGGAGCTCAACCCGAGCGATGCCACGGCGGACGCAGCCCTGCGTGAAGCACGCGCGCGGCTCCGCACGAGGATCGCGGTCTCGCGTGAAGGGCAGACGGAGCTCGAGGCACTCATCGAGCGGTCGCGTGACGCCGCGCCCCCCGGCCTCGCCCTCCCCGCCGGCACGACGCTCCCCGACTCCATGACGTTCCGGGACGCCAGCAGCCGCATCGTCTTTCTCGCGATCGCCAAATGGGCCGACCTGAATGTGCTGTTCGACCCCGGCTACCGCGACGAGCGCATCACCGTCGATCTGCGGAACACGACGCTTGCCGACGCACTCGCCTCCCTGACCGCCACCACACGGACCTTCTACCGGGTGACGGCGCAGCGCACCGTCACGATCGTACCCGACACGGCCGCCAAGCGGCGGGAGTATGAAGAGCAGATCCTGCAGGTCTTCTTCCTCAGCAATGCGGAAATGAAGGAAGTGGTCGATCTGCTCCGGATCGTGCTCGACGTGCGGCAGATCTCGCCGATGAGCAACGTCAACGCCGTATCGGTCAAGGACACCCCCGAACGGGTCGCGGCGGCGGGACGCCTCATTGCCGCGATCGACAAGGCGCGCCCGGAAGTCATCATCAACGTCGAGCTCCTCGAGGTGGATCGGACGCGGCTCCGGGAGTACGGTCTGCAGATCGCTTCCCCCGGCTCGGCGGGCATCAGCGGCAGCCTCGACGTGAACCGTGACGACCTGACGGTGCAGACCCTGCGCAGCCTGACGCAGTCGGACGTCTTCGTCACAGGCGTGCCCGGTCTGTACTACCGCCTGCTGAAGAACGACGCCGCCACACGCACGCTCGCCAACCCCCAGCTGCGCACCTCCGAAGGTATGCCTGCGCAAGCACGATTCGGCGAGCGGGTACCGGTGCCCGTGACGACCTTCGCGCCGATTGCCACCGGCGGAATCAACCAGCAGCCGATCACCTCTTTCGTCTACGAGAACATCGGCGTGAACATCGACATCACGCCCCGCACGCACCACAATGACGAGGTGTCGCTGGCGCTGAAGATCACGTTGAGCAACATCTCGGGCTCGCTCAACGGGCTGCCGACCTTCGGCAATCGTGAGATCAGTACGACGATACGGCTGAAGGACGGCGAGACGAACATGCTGGCCGGGCTGATCCGCGACGAAGAGCGGACGTCGCTCGCCGGGTTGCCGGGGCTCAGCGACCTGCCGCTCATCGGGCGCTTCTTCGCCAGCAACCGCAAGCAGACGCTCCAGTCCGATATCGTGCTGACCCTCACCCCCCACATCGTCCGCATACTGGATCTGAGCGAGGGAGACCTGCAGCCCTTCCGG
>JACCXG010000524.1 GCA_013697225.1 Acidobacteriota bacterium | reverse complement strand
ACCCGCTCCACTTCGAGAAGTACCCGCTTGCCGCTCTCGCGGGAGCCGAGGTCGCCCCCGCCCAGCGGGAGGCATACGATTATGTCAGCCGTGACGGAGGGACGTTCATCGACGTCCTCGAGTTCGGGCGGCGTCAGCGCGGGGCCGGGATCACACTCTACCCATTCGGCATGAGCAGCGGTCCGGCTCTGATGCTGCGCGGAAGCTTCGAGGGGCTGCCGCGAATCCTGATTGCCTTCGACGGACCATCGCCCGTTTCCGAGTACGCGCTCACCGACGCTCGCGCGCTCGACGCGGCAATCGGCGTGACGGTAGCGGATCGGTCACCCGGGTGGGGGCTCGGCAGCCACGTGTTCCTTGCCGGCGGGGTGGGCCGGATCTCGAGCTCGCTGGGGGACGGGCGGCGGGTGTTTGCCGAAGGAGGCGGCGGTCTGGGCTCAGGCCCGATCGGCGTGGAGCTCGTCGTCAAATTTGCCTGGAATACGCTCTCCAGCCCACTGGACCACCGATTTCTGACCGTGCCGGTGACGGTGCGCGGCACGCTGACGTTCTAGAAGAATGACTGTCGAGGCCTGGCTTGCCGCCGCGATTGCAGACGCGGAAGAGCGGAACCTTCCGGAGTTGAGGGCGCTCCTCGAGGCACTCGCGCGGTCCACCGCGGCGCTCCGAAAGGCTGACGCCGAGCCCCACGGATCATGAAGGTCAGGGGCATCACCGATGTCGCACAGCGCGTCCGGGGCGGGATGCTGTCCCCTGTTGATCTGGTCAAGGCTTGCCTCGCCCGAATCGATGCGCGCCCCCAGACCAACGCGTTCATCACCGTGATGCGTGCACATGCTCTCGAACAGGCGGAGCACGCGGCCCGAGAGATTCAGGCCGGCCGCTGTCTCGGGCCGCTGCACGGCATCCCGATCGCCGTGAAGGATCTGGTGGACGTCGCCGGCACACCAACAACGTCCGGCTCCCGCGTGCCCCCCCGCAACCCCGTTGTCGATGCGCTCGTGATACGCCGCCTCAAAGCTGCGGGGGCGATCATCATCGGCAAGACGAACCTGCACGAGTTCGCGTTCGGGACGACGAGCGATGAGACGGCGTTCGGTCCGGTGCGGCATCCGCAGGACCCCTCCCTTTCCGCTGGCGGATCGAGCGGCGGCTCCGCGGCTGCGCTTGCTGAAGAGATGTGCTTTGGCGCCGTCGGCACGGATACGGGGGGCTCGGTCCGCATCCCTGCGGCGGCGTGCGGCGTGGTCGGTCTGAAGCCGGGTTTCGGGGAGATATCCTGCGACGGCGTCGTACCGCTCAGCACGTCGCTCGACCACGTCGGGCCGCTCGCGCGCTCGGTCTGCGACGCGGGACTCCTGTACCAGGCGATGAAGGGCAGTACGGTCCAGGAGATCGCACCGGCGGGCGGACGGCTGATCCTCGGGGTGCCCCGCCCGTACTTCTGCGACAGGCTCGAAGGGGCGGTCCGCAGCACACTCGACCTGGTCGTGCAGCGTCTGCAGGAGGCAGGTCACGGCGTGCACGACCTGCACGTCGAGGGTGCGCAGCACACCCCGCACGTCTACCTGCACATCGTGCTGCCGGAGGCCTCCTGGTACCACGCATCGACGCTCGAGACGCATGCCGGCGACTACTCGCCCGGCGTCAGGCTGCGGCTCGAGATGGGACGTTACGTGCTCGCCGAAGACTACGTGCGCGC
Source organism: Acidobacteriota bacterium (assembly GCA_013697225.1). Classification (GTDB taxonomy): domain Bacteria; phylum Acidobacteriota; class Vicinamibacteria; order Vicinamibacterales; family 2-12-FULL-66-21; genus JACCXG01. The sequence goes on along the minus strand of JACCXG010000524.1, from coordinate 1,833 downwards.
CTCGAGGATGCGCGAGCGCCTGACGCATGCCGTCGATGCCGCGCTCGAGCGCTGCGACGCGCTCCTGCTGCCGACGTTGCCCATTCCGCCGCCGCCCGTTGGCGCAACGACCGTGGATCTCGACGGGGAGCAGGCACCCGTGCGGGCCGTCATGCTGAGCCTGACGCAGCTTTTCAACCTGAGTGGCCACCCCGCCATCGCGCTGCCTGCAGGCCGGGGGCCGGAAGGGATTCCCCGCAGCATCCAGCTCGTCGGCCATAGAGGACGGACCGAACGCCTGCTCGACATCGCCGAAGCAGTGCAGGGACTGATCGCCTGAACGGGGGCGGAGGAGCGGCCGGCGGTGTTGTCACATGTATTCCATCGATGGGAGCGGCGGCTGGCAGCCGCGGCGAAAGGTCGCGAGGTCGGGCCGTTCGAGTGGGGCACCGACTGGCTGCACACCTTTGGCGACCAGCCCCTGACCGACGCCGGGACCGAAGATTTCGAGCGCTGGGCCGCGGCCATGGTCGCCGAGAGCGACCGCTACTACGCCCTGGAGCCGTGCTCCGATTACGAGCTGCACGACGGACGGTTGACATTCCCGAGCGCCGTGCAGACCCCGCACGCCGAGAACAATGTCGTGCCGGCTCGCTTCTTCCCTGATCGATCACCTCGCGGGAGGAAACGCGCGGTGCTCGTGCTGCCGCAGTGGAACGCCGACGCAGAGGGTCACGTGGGGCTGTGCCGTCTGCTGAACCGCTTCGGCCTGAGCGCACTGCGGCTCACCCTCCCGTATCACGACGAGCGCCGTCCCGCATCCCTCCTCCGCGCCGACTACATCGTCAGTGCCAACGTCGGCCGCACGGCACAGGTGTGCCGGCAGGCCGTTCTCGATGCGCGGCGCGCGATCGCCTGGCTCCATTCGCAGGGCTACGAGTCGATCGGCATTCTCGGCACCAGCCTGGGGTCCTGCCTCTCGATGCTGACGGCAGCACACGAGCCGCTCGTCAGGGCCGCGGCGCTGAATCACATCTCCCCGTACTTCGCCGACGTCGTCTGGGAAGGGCTGTCGACGGCACACGTCCGCCATGGTCTGAACGGCCACATCGAGCTCGAACAGCTCCGGCGCCTCTGGCTTCCAATCTCGCCGTTTCCGTACATCGAGCGGATGCGCGGCACGCGAACCCTGCTCGTGTACGCGCGGTACGATCTGACGTTCCCCGTGCGGCTCTCGAAGATGTTCGTCGACGAGTTCCGCCGCAGAGGCGTTGCCCACGAGCTGCACGTCCTGCCGTGCGGGCATTACAGCACTGGTGTCACACCGTTCAAGTGGATGGACGGGTTGGTGCTGTGCAGGTTCCTCAATCGAAACCTCTAGGGAATTGCCAAGAATGCCACGATTGCCAAAAGTGCCAAAAATGGGGAAGGTTCGGAAGTGAGGGCAGCCTAGCGTCGGTTGGCAGCGAAGCCGATCTCCCGCAGAGCGGGCAGATTCTTGAGGGCCCGACCGATCGCGAGGTCGCAGGTATCGTTGATGGTGGTTTCGGTCCGGAGGGCTTGGCCTTCCTTGTGGTACTGCTTGACCTTGGATCGTCTGTAATGGACGTGGAGCGACGGCACGACGCCCTCGGTCAAGACGCGGGTGCGGAACCCGCCTGGTGTCCGCCGCGTGACGCGGCGATTGAAGATCAGCTGCATCTGATCGGGCCGGCCGAGGTCGAGATTCTCGCGGATGACCTCCTCGTCGAAGAAGCAACGCCCGGTGAGCGGACGATCGAAGACCTGGGTCAGGGCGAACTCGGCTTGGAGGAGGGAGAGTTGGTACCGGTAGCCCGCCGCGCCATGCGTGGG
>JACCXG010000420.1 GCA_013697225.1 Acidobacteriota bacterium | reverse complement strand
GTCGCGCCACTTATTGCACTTACTTCGCGGTCAGGACACTAGCGGTCGTACGATTCACGCCTCGCGGATTCGGAGAGCTTGATCAAGTACCTGTGCGGATCGGCCCAGAAGAGCCCGCGCAGCTCGTCGAGGCTCGCTCCCCCGCCGTAGCTGATTGAGGAACAGAGGTGCTTCATCATGTCGCGCACGATCGTCCGCGCCGAGCCCCGCGTGGGCACGCTGATTTCCATGCCCTCGGCACCGAGCGCCTCGAGCTCACCGGTGTCCGCCTCCTCGACGTCGAGCCGATCGCGAATCGCTTCGATCGACGCCATCCCGCGCAGCACCTTGAACGGCACCTTCACCGTCTTCTGTGACTCGGGCAGGACAACGGACTTGTTGATCACTTCGCCGGGTGCCTCCTCCGTGCCGGCAAAGACACTGCCGAGCATGGCGCAATCACCGCCGAACAGCAGCGCCTCGGCAAGCGCGCCATGCCGCTTGATGCCCCCGTCAGCGATGATCGGCACGTCCGAGCCGTTGACCGCCACACGGCAGTCCACCAGCGCCTGCACCTGAGGCACGCCGAAACTTGTTGTAATCCTCGTCGTGCAGCCCCCGCCCGGCCCGATGCCGACCTTCACGGCATCCGCACCGCGGTCGACCAGAAAGCGTGCGCCTTCCGCGGTCGCCACGTTGCCCGCGATCATCTGGACGTCGGGAAAGCGCTTCCGGAACTCGCGCAGGGCGCGGTCCATGACAATCGAATGCCCGTGAGCGATGTCGATGACGAGCACGTCCACTTCTGCCCGCACGAGCTCCGCTGCACGCTCGAGATAATCCCCCGCCGCGCCGATCGCCGCACCCACCATCAGGCGGCCCTGCCCGTCACGTGTCGCGAAGGGGCGCCGGCGCTGGCGAATCAGATCCTTCGCCGTGACGAGCCCCTGCAGCGTCCCGCTCTCGTCCACCAGCGGCAGCTTCTTGATCTTCCGCTCGTCCATCACGCGTTCGGCTTCGCCGAGGGTGATGGATCCGTGGTGCACGACGAGGCGCTCGCGGGGAGTCATCCGCTCCGAGACCGTCGCCGCATCTCCCCTGGCGAAGCGGAGGTCTCGTTCCGTCAGGAGCCCCAGCAGGCGGCGCCGATCGTCCACGACGACGAGCGTTCCCACGCGTGAGCGGGCCATGAGTGCGGACGCCTCGGTGATGCGTGCACCCGGGGCAATGCTGTACGGGTCCCGGATCACACCGTGCTGTGTCCGCTTGACCTTCTCGACTTCCCGCACCTGCGGATCGATCTCACCTGGACGGTATCCCCGGTCGATGATGCCCAGCCCGCCTTCCTCAGCCTGCACCACTGCCATCGGGGCGCGGGTCACCGTGTCCATGTTGGCCGAGACGATCGGCCGCTTCAGGGTGATCCCCCGGGTGAGCTGACAGGACAGGTCGATGAGGGCCGGATCCCTGCGGGGCAGGACGCTGTGCTGCGGCGAGAGGATGAAGTCGTCAAACGTGCAGCCACGCACGAGCTCCTGCACCGCACGGGCGGTGTGCGGATCCACACTTGGAAAACGGGCCATGCCTCTATGGTAGAGCACCGGGAGACATTGCAGGCCTCCAGGCACCGGGTCTCGTGCCCTGGCCGGTCCACGTCTCCGGGTGACCATGCCGGATGTGCATTCGTGCACGCATGGCGGGAGAATGGAGCCATGAAGCTGCAGGAAGTCGAGTCCGCCCTGCGAATTCGCCTGGCGGGGACGCTGCCCGGCCTCGAGGCGCAGATCAGGTTCGCGCCGTTCCCCGGCCGCGCGGGGACCGCTCAGACGGGCGCCCGCACGGCGGCGGCGCTGCTGTTGCTGTATCCGGGAGAGGATGGCGTGGCCGTCCCGTTGACGGTCCGCGCGAGCACCCTCGCAAGGCACGCCGGGCAGATCAGCCTGCCGGGGGGGGCCGCCGAACCGGATGAAACGCTCGCGCAGGCAGCCCTGCGCGAAGCGTCCGAGGAAATCGGCATCGACCCTGCGGATGTGCGCGTGCTCGGTGAGCTGACGCCGGTACACGTGCTCGTGAGCGGCTTCACGCTGCACCCGGTCGTCGGGGTCACCGACGCACGCCCCGCATTCCAAGCTGCCCCCGATGAAGTGGACCAGATCGTGGAGGTCCGGCTCGAGGACCTCCGGGATGCATCACGGATCCGCACGGGCACACGGGTGCGGGAAGGGCTGGCCGTCGAGTACCCCTACTTCGACCTGTACGGACACCAGGTCTGGGGAGCAACCGCCATGGTGCTCGGCGAGTTCATCTGCCTTCTGACCTGACCTTCCGG
>JACCXG010000415.1 GCA_013697225.1 Acidobacteriota bacterium | reverse complement strand
CAACTTCCGGATAGAAGTAGATGTCGAAATGCTCGGTCTTCAGCACCTGGAAGTCGAACTGCTGGTACTGGACCTTGTTACGCCCGAAGTAGCCCCCCTGGGCGAACGGCGTCGCCGGGAGAGCCAGGACGGCGAGGAGGACACACGACGCAATCGTTGCCTGACGTTTGGCCATGGCGGCCGGGATTGCAATGGGTGTACCGCGGCGAAAGAGCTCCCCTTGCACAGGTCGCGTTCGGCTACAGCTCGCGTTCTGCTGTAGAGTGACGGCGGTCGTCCAGGAGTGCGGACATCCGCGGGCACGGACGAGTCGTAGTAGAGAGTAACGAGGAAATCAGCCCTGCAGATCGCGGACACAGCGGACCCCGACGGGCACCTGATGGCTCGCCTTGCCGCCGGCGACGGCCGTGCCGCGGCCGACGTGTACGATCGGCATGTCGGGCAGGTGCTGGGGCTCGCCCGCCGGATCCTTCGCGACGAGCAGGCCGCGGAGGACGTGGCGCAGGAGGTCTTCTCGCAGGCGTGGAGGATGGCCTCCCGCTACGATCGCACCCGCGGCAACCTGGCGGCCTGGCTCCTGGTCATAACGAGGAGCCGGGCGCTCGATCACCTCCGTTCGAACAAGGCGCGGCCAGACCTGGGGGGCGCGGTCCTGCCGGACACGCTGGTGGCCGCAGGCGCCCCGCCGCCGGACCTGCTGCTGGCCGCCGAACAGGCGGGGAGGGTGCGCGAGGCGGTCGGCGGCCTCCCCGCGGCGCAGCGCACCGCCATCGAGCTCGCGTATTTCGAAGGGCTCACGCAGACCGAGATCGCGATGCGGCTGGCCCAGCCGCTGGGCACCGTGAAAACACGCATCCGTGCGGCGCTCCTGACGCTGCGCGAGAGGCTCCGAACGTGATGGACCGCCACGACGCCGTCAAGGCGCTGCTCACCGACTACGTACTGGGGGAGATGGACGCTGCCGGACGTCGCGACGTCGAGACCCACCTGGCGTCCTGCGTCGAATGTGCCACTGAGACGCGGGAGCTCGCGCACGCCTTCCATCACCTGGCCCTCGCCGCGCCCGCCGCTACCGCACCGTCCGCTCTGCGTGAGCGGGTGCTCGCTGAGTTCTCTAGAGAGCACGCCGCACCAAGTGGCGCGGTCGGCGACGGGGAATGGCAGACGCGGGGGGCCTCGTCCCCACTGCGCTACTGGCTGGCGGCCGCTGCCGTGGTCATCCTCGGGCTCGGCACGCTGCTGGCGGTGTCCTACCGGCGCACCGCAGAGATTGAGGAGGCCCTCACCCGGGTGCGAATCGAGGAGGAGGCGCTGCAGGATCGCCTGGCGACAATCGCCGGGCAGGGAGATCTAGCGGTGGCCATCCTCACGGCGCCCGACATGCGCCGCGTCGACCTGACGGGCGTCGACGCCTCGCGCGGCGCGGTCTCACGCGCCTACTGGAGCCAGACCCGCGGGCTCCTGATTGTCGCCGACCGCCTTCCGGCTCCCCCGCCGGGCCGCGGCTATCAGGTGTGGCTCATTGCCGGATCCGCTCCGGGGCCGGTGAGCGCCGGCATGCTTGCGGAGCAGGGTGAAGGGCGCGGCATGCTGATCGTCCCTCCGCCGGAGGGGATCGGCGGCGGCGCGGTGACCATAGCCGTCACCGACGAACCGGACGGCGGCCGTCCTGCACCCACGGGAGGCAAGCACCTCCTCGGCTCCATCTGACCCGGCGCTCGCGCCCTCCGATCTCCTGTCCGTCGCTCCCTCCTCACCGTGCGTTGCTGCAGCCACGGCTGTCGGTGGTCCGGCGCCGATCAAGGAGTCGATCCTGCTGCCCATCCGACCGCGTTCACCAGCAGCGTCTTGAACGCCTGGTGGTCGTGCACCCGTTCATCGTGCCCGAGCGCGATGCCGACGATACGCGCGGCGGGGTGCGCGGTCGTCCACACAGCCGGATGCGGCTTCTTGAACTTCACGCTCGGCGAGGTCTCGGCAAGCACCTCGATGGGTGCCGTGCCCGGCGGGATCTTCTCCGGTTCCGCGTTCACGTAGTAGAGCTCGTCTTCGACCTCGAAAGAGGGGGGCACCCCTTTCATCACCGGGTGGTCAGGCTTCACCGCATTGACGGTGAAAGCGGCAATGCGATCGTGCCCGCGTGCCCCGCCTCCCACGATCGTGGCGTTCAGCTCCGGCCAGTTGGGAAAGCCGTACCACGTCCCCGGATGGAGCATGACAAGTCCCTTACCCTTCGCGGCGAAGTCGAACAGCGCTTTCCGATATGCAGGCGTGTCGAAGAACTGGCGGTTGACGCTGATGACGGCAACGTCCGCCTGCGCGAGCTCGGCGGCGGCCTGGTCGCGATCCTCGGTGTAGTTGACGCTGAACCCGGCAGCGCTCAGCGTTGCACTATCGGTCGCGCCGAAGAAGCGGCCGAAATCATGAGAGCTTCCCCCGGCGATGATCAGGACCTTGGCCTTCCCCGGCGCCCAGACTATGGGTTTGGTCTCGGGCAAGGGAGCGTCACCTTTGCCACCGTCCTTCGGCCCCTGCGGCGCGTCGGCCTGAGCTGTGCCGGCGGCCGGGCGGGAGGGTGGCGCTGAAGCTACCGGCTCGGTCCCGGCCGTGATGGCAACGGTTGCCGGCACGATCTCCGTGTCGAAGCTCTCCAGGACGATTTTCGACAACGCGCCTGACTTTCCCAGGTTCAGCGCGAAGTACCGAAGCTGCCCGCGCCTGGTGAAGTCGCCGGCATTGGTGCTGAGCGGCACGTCCGCGTAGCTCCAGGCGTCGGCAAAGTGCTCGC
>JACCXG010000484.1 GCA_013697225.1 Acidobacteriota bacterium | reverse complement strand
CAGGATGCGATCGACGCTGCTCTTTGCCGGCTGCCCTCCGAAGAGGCTCTCGACTCGAAGGACGTACGCGCGCTTCGCATCGGCAGCGAGCCACTCGCCGAGCAGCTTCGACATGCCGTACACCCCGAGGGGCGCCGGGGCATCAGTCTCCACGTAAGGCTGGGCGGCCTGGCCGTCGAACACGAAATCCGTGCTGTAGTGAATCAGCACTGCCCCGGCCTGCCGGGCTCCGCGGGCGAGCGACGCGACCCCCATGGCGTTCGCCTCGAGCGCCGCCGCCGCGTGATCCTCCGCGTCGTCCACCTGGTTGTAGGCGGCGCAATTGATGAGAACGTCCGGGCTGATGCTGGTGATGGCCTCGTGAACTGCAGGGGAGTCGGAGATGTCGAGATCCCCGCGCCTGAGCGCCACCACCTCGTGTCCCGCCGCGAACCACCGGACGATGGAGGCGCCGAGCTGACCGGCCGCGCCCGTGACCATGACCCTCATCGAGGGGAGAGCGTCTCTTGCAAGGCGGATACGACTGTAGCCTGCTGCGCTGCTGTCAACTCGGCATAAATGGGAAGCGCCAGACCTGCCGCCGCCGCCCGCTCCGCTTGCGGAAAATCTCCAGGTGCGTGGCCCAGGCTTGCAAAGCACTCCTGCAGGTGGAACGGGACCGGGTAGTAAACCTCGGTGCCGATGCCCTTCGCGGAGAGTGCCTGCCGAACCCGATCGCGCTCGGGCAGGTGGACGACGTACTGGTTATAGACGTGGTAATGATTTGCCGGCTCTACCGGGAGGCGCACCACCTCGGACAGGCCGGCGCTCCGGAACAGCGTGTCGTATTGCAAGGCGTTCCGCCGCCGCCCTTCCGTCCACGCGGGCAGATGCGGCAGCTTCACCCGGAGCACGGCGGCCTGCAGTGCGTCGAGCCGGAAGTTCCCGCCGATCCGCCGGTGGTGGTACTTGGGCTCGGCGCCATGGTTCCTGAGCAGTCGCACTTCGCGCGCAAGCCCCGCGTCGTTCGTCGTAACGAGCCCGCCGTCGCCAAAGGCGCCAAGGTTCTTGCTGGGAAAGAACGAGAAGCAGCCGGCGGTGCCAATCGACCCCGCCTGCCGCCCCTTGTAGCGGGCCCCGATGGCCTGGCAGGCGTCCTCGATGATCGGAATGCCCGCGGTTGCGGCAATCTCCATCAGGGGATCCATGTCGGCGCAGAGGCCGTACAGATGGACCGGCATGAGCGCGCGTGTGCGGGGTGTCAGCGCGCGGCGGACGCTCGCAGGATCGATGTTGCAGGTCTCAGCAGCGATGTCGGCGAAGACGGGGGTCGCACCGACTCGTGTGATGCAACCTGCGGTGGCAAAGAACGAGTAAGTGCTGGTGATGACCTCATCACCCGGACCGATGCCGAGCGCCATCAGAACGGCCAGAATGGCGTCGGTGCCCGACGACACCGCGATGGCGTGCTCGACGTCGAGCGCCGTGGCGAGCTCGCGCTCGAGCTCCTCGACCTCCGGCCCGAGGATGAACTGCCCGCTGTCGCAGACACGGGCCACCGCCGCCAGCAGCTCCGACCTGAGCGGACGATACTGCGCCTGGAGATCGAGAAGGGGAACTGCGGGTCCGCCCCCCTCTGTCACCGGACGACGATCTCCGGGTTCCCCCAGAGCGGCAGGTCATTCCGGTGATCCTCAGGCTGACCCGGCAGGTGCGAGTAGGTGTTGAAGATCAGGTCCACCGTTTCACCTGCGTAGGTGGACAGGTCGACCGTCAGCGGGATCCACTTGCGATCCGCCTCGTTGGCAAAGGGGTGCAGGTGCTGCTCGAAGAGGGTATCGAACGCCCCCCCGTCGGAGACACCGACGAGGAACTTCACCCCGTCTCCCTCTTTCACCCAGGACTCCGGCTGCATTCCGAGCGACACGCGCAACCAGCCATCGTCTGGAACCTGCACTCTCCAGATGATCCGCGTGCCGACTGTCGGCGTGATGGCGATCGCGCGCTGTGTTTCATTCTGGAGCGTGGCATCGACGACCGAGAAGAGTGCCGGGTCAGGACTGACGCAACTCACGTCCGGGCTCGCCGGCGGCGTGCACCTCTGCGCTCCTTCGAAGCGCGCGAGCAGATCCACACCATCACCGGATCCTCCGCGGCCGAAGAGAAGCCAGCCAAGGATGAGAACGACAACCACGACAACCGCGGTCAGCACCGCGCGATTCGAATTCATGCTGCGACTGGCCTCCAGAAAATGCTGTCACTGTACCACGCCTACCGCTGCCGTTCCTTCACGGCGGCGCGTGTTTCCCGTTCCGCTTCACGACGCTTGACCGTCTCCCGCTTGTCGTGCTCTTTCTTGCCTTTGGCCAGGGAAATGGCGACCTTGACATGCCCGTTCCGGAAGTACATCCGGGTGGCCACGAGCGTCATCCCCTTCTCGACCGTCTTGCCGATCAGCTTCCGGATCTCCGCTCTCTTGAGCAGCAGCTTGCGCCGCCGCGTCGGCTCGTGATCCGAGGAGCCGCGATGACTGTAGGGATTGATGTGGATGTTGTAGATCCACACCTCTCCCGACTCCACCCTGGCAAAGCTGTCGCGCAGGTTTACACTGCCTTCCCGGATCGCCTTCACCTCGGTGCCGACGAGCGCCACCCCTGCCTCGAGCGTCTCGAGGATGTGGTAATCGTGGAACGCTTTCCGGTTCTCGGCCACGTTCGTCTGCGCTTCTTCACGAGCGCTCTTTGCCACGCTTCTCCCTTCTCCCTTCTCCCTTCTCCCTTTTCCCTTTTCCCTTTTCCCTTTTCCCTTATCCCTTATCCCTTATCCCTTACTCTGCCCCCCAGTCGTGCCGCAAGCTTCACCGCCTCGACCATGCTGGACGCGTCGGCGATCCCGCGGCGGGCGATGTCGAACGCCGTGCCGTGATCCACCGAGGTCCGGACGATCGGCAGACCGATCGTCACGTTGACGGCGCGGCCGAACGCGGCCATCTTCACCGGGATCAGCCCCTGATCGTGATAGCAGGCCACGACCGCGTCAAATTCTCCACGGAGCGCGCGAAGGAAGATCGTATCCGCGGGGAAGGGTCCGTCAACGTCGATGCCACGGCTTCGGCAGGCGTGTATCGCGGGCCGGAGCACGACCTCGTCCTCAGTGCCGAACAATCCGTGCTCCCCCGCATGGGGGTTGAGGCCGGCGACCGCCAGCCGGGGGCGCGGGTGGCCGAATCGCGGCAGCTCGCTCGCGGCAAGGCTGATCACCGCCTCGACCGTCTCACGGGTCAGCGCCCGGGGGACGTCAGCAAGCGGGATGTGCACCGTTGCCAGCACGACCCTCAGCGCCTCGGCATAGAACATCATGGCAAACCGCTCGGCGCCGGTCAGGTGCGCCAGCAGTTCCGTGTGTCCGTGCCATGGGATGCCAGCCGCGGCGAAGGCTTCCTTGTTGACGGGAGCGGTCGCCACCGCCTCCAGTCGGCCTGCAATGGCCGCCGCGACAGCTTCGAGAATCGCATCGTAGGCGGCCTGGCCGGCTGCCGCTGAGATCTCCCCGGCGCGGAAACGCTCGATCTCCCCCGGCGTGGACGGCCCGAACAGGATCGGCTCGCAGACCGCGCGAACCTCCGGGTGCTCCATCGCCTTGCGCGCTATCTCGGGTCCGATCCCGGCGGGATCCCCCACGGTAATGCCTACGCGCGGGAGCGGAATGTTGCTCACTCCCCGCAACTGCCGCATGCGCCGCCGCTGCAGCTTCCACAGCCGCCCCCCGGTCCGGTGGGGTTGCTGCAGGATCCACAGCCCCCCTCGTCGGCGCAGCCGCCGTGCACGACCCCCTTGCCGTTGGGCAGCTCGTAACGCAGACAGCACTTCAGCCGGCCGCACATGCCCGACAGCTTCGAAGGGCTGAGGCTCAGGTTCTGCCTCTTCGCCATCCGGACGGAGATTGGCTCGAAGGACTGCAGCCACGTCGTGCAGCAGAGCGGCCTGCCGCACGGGCCGTAGCCTCCGAGCATCTTTGCTTCGTCGCGCACGCCGATCTGCCGCATCTCGATGCGCGTGCGGAACTGCGCGGCAAGGTCGCGCACCAGCTCACGGAAGTCGACCCGCCCGTCCGCCGTGTAGTAGAAGATCAGCCGGGACCCGTCAAACAGCCCTTCGACGCGCGACAGCTTCATCGTCAGGCCGCGCTCGCGGATTTTCGTCAGGCAGACACGGTGCGCCTCTTTCTCGCGCTGCTGATGCTTGAGGCGCGTGACCACATCCCCCGGGGAGGCGCGGCGCACGACTCGCGCCGGCGAACTGTCAGCCGGGCGCTGGCGCGGGGCCAGTGCCGGCACGGTTCGCATCACCGTCCCGAGGGCCGTCCCCTCCGCGGTATTGACGACCACCTGATCGCCGGGGGCGATCGCGGCGGCGGACCCGGCGGGGGCGTCGAGGGCAAACTCCGGCAGAAGGAAGGCGTAGGTGCGGCCCGCCGGCGAGAACTTCACGCTGACGAATGGGAGTGCCGGCTCGGAGCTCATCACCGCCTCTTTCTATATCCGGTCAGGGTGCGCCAGGGGAACCTCGCGGACCCCTCAAATCTGGAAGGCGAGCCAGTCCGCGACGATCTTCGGGCTCGCATTCCGCTCGAGAGCCGAAAGCGCCTCGTCCACGGCGGAAAACGCGCGAACCGCACGGCCCCCCTCGAACGACGTGATCATCGGTTCGAGCCCGGTCTTCATGTCCGCGTTCGCGAGCGCTCCCTCATCCCCCCGGCAGACCATGAGGCCCAGATCCCGCAGCATCGATGCGAGGAGGCGGAGCCTGCGGGCCATCTCGTGCCGGTCTCCCTTGTCGGCCCCGAGCAGCTTGCCGGCCGCGACGCGGCCACGCGGATCGGGGTTCCTCGCAAGAGCGCGCAGCATGGCAGCGACGTTCTCCCGGGCATCAGCATACGCCTCGGAATCACCCTCCAGCGCCCGGCCTATGCTCCCGTCGGCAAGCAGCGCGGCGGCGTGCGCATCCGTCTCCGTGTACCCGTGATCACGCATCAGCACCGTGGCGACGTCCGCGGGCGTCAGGGCACCGAAGCGCAAACGCTGGCAGCGTGACCGCACGGTTGGCAGCAGCACGTCGGGGCGCGAGGTGACGAGCACGAAGGTGGAGGCCGCCGGGGGCTCCTCGAGGGTCTTCAGAAGCGCATTCTGCGCCGAATGTTCCATCGCGTCCGCGTCGTCCACGATGGCTACCCGCCGGCGCCCCTCGAAGGGACGGTAGGCGCTGCGCTCGATGAGCTGCCGCGCCTGTTCCACCTTGATTGCCCCGGTGTCCCCCGGTTCCACGATGAGGATGTCGGCGTGGACCGCCCGGGCGATGCGCCGGCAGGAGGGGCACTGGCCGCAGGCGTCGGGAGCAGTTTCCGCGTCGGCCCCCGCCGCACTGGCGCAGTTGAAGAGTTGCGCGAGAGCGAGCGCGGCACGGCGCTTCCCGATCCCCTCCGGTCCGGCGAAGATCAGGCTTGGTGGTAGCGAACCCCGGGCGGCCGCACGGGCGGTGCGTTCGAGAAGGCGGCGATGCCCGGTAAGGTCACGGAAAGGCATGGTCGGGCTGGAAGGGATCGTATCACCTGCCGCCACCCTTCTTCTGCTGTTCCTGCGCCTTCTTCTGCTCGTCCTGCCGCTTCTTCTCTTCCTCTTCCTTCCGGTTGTCGTCGCCGCGCCCAAGGACACGGGACCAGAAGCCGCGCCGCCGCGGAGCCTCTGCCTCCTCTCGAGAAGCCCCGGCAGGAGACCCGGCGCCTGCAGCCCCGCCAGGGGAGGTGCCGGTTGTCGGGCGGGCCGGCGGGGTCGGAAGGGCGGCGGAGTCGCTTGGAATCGGCGGCGGGCCCGTGTCCTTTCCGAAGGCCCCGGCGAGCGCGTCCATGAAACTCCGCCGCGGGTGGAGGGAGCAGACGGCGGACGGCTGGGTTCCCCGCACGAAATACTCCGTGTAAATCATCGACCGTGATTCGACCGAACCATCCCGGGAGACCACGTCCACCCCGTCACAGCCGTCGTTCGGGAGCAGGCCCGACAGGCGACAGACGTTGGTGCCGGCGATGTCGGAGGGGCGTGCGATCCATTCCGGCTTGTGCCCCTTCGTTGCCACCTTCATGAAGTTCGCCCACGTAGGGACGGCAACCTCGCCTGCATAGCCGCCACGGATGATGGTCTTCGGCTGGTCGAACCCGATCCAGACGCCGGTCACGACCTGGGGGGTGAACCCCACGAACCAGGCATCCACGTAGTCGTTGGTCGTGCCGGTCTTCCCTGCCGCCGGCAGGGTGAACCCCGCCTGCCGGGCCCGGTAGGCCGTCCCCGAATTGATGACGTCTGCCAGCATGCTGGCCATCAGGAACGCCGTCGACTCGCTTATCG
>JACCXG010000446.1 GCA_013697225.1 Acidobacteriota bacterium | reverse complement strand
GCGCCGTCCTGCAGCGTCAGCACGACCTGTCCGACCTTGACCTTGTCCCCCTCCTTGACCGTGACTTCCCCGACGGTGCCGGCCACGCTGGACGGCACTTCGATCGTGGCCTTGTCGGTTTCCAGCTCGAGAACGGGCTGATCCTTCTCAATCGTATCGCCCGCCTTCACGAGGATGCGGACCACGTCCCCGGAGGAGACGTTCTCTCCAAGCTCGGGAATCTTGAATTCAGTTGGCATGTGTGTGTCGACTCTGCGTGACCGTAATCAGCTCTTGGCCGGAACCATCTTCTCCGGGTCGATCTCCAGGTCCTTGATGGCCTGCGCCACGACCGTCCGCTCGATCTGCCCGTCCCGGGCGAGCTCGGTGAGCGTGGCCACCACGACGAACCGGGCGTCCACCTCGAAGAAATCCCGCAGCGATCGCCGGTCCTCGCTGCGGCCGAAGCCATCCGTTCCAAGGGAGTGGAGGCGGCGCGGCATCCACCTGTCGATCGAGTCGGGCAGCACCTTCAGGTAGTCGGAGGCCGCCACGATGACCCCTGGCGCATCCGCCAGACACTGCGTCACGTAGGGCGTCTTCTGCTCCTCTGTCGGATGCAGCATGTTCCAGCGCTCGCACGCGTGGCCGTCGCGGTAGAGCTCCTGGTAGCTGGTCACGCTCCAGACGTCGGCCGCGACGTCGTACTTCTCGAGCATCTTCTGCGCCGAGAGAACCTCGTTCAGGATCGCCCCGCTGCCGAGCAGCTGCGCCGTGAACCTGGACTTGGCGTTCCCGGCCGGGCGCACCTTGTACATCCCTTTGAGGATGCCTTCACGCGAGCCCTCGGGCATCGGCGGCATCTCGTACTGCTCGTTCATCACCGTGATGTAGTAGAAGATGTGCTCCTGCTCCTGGTACATCCGGCGGATGCCCTCCTGGATGATCACCGCGATCTCGTAAGCGAATGCCGGGTCGTACGACACGCAGTTGGGATAACAGATCGAGAACACGTGGCTGTTGCCGTCCTGGTGCTGCAGCCCTTCCCCCGCCAGCGTCGTCCGGCCGGCGGTGCCCCCGAGGAGGAACCCGCGGGCGCGTGAATCGCCGGCGGCCCAAATCAGGTCCCCGACGCGCTGGAACCCGAACATCGAGTAGTAGATGAAGAACGGAATCGTGTTCACGCCATGGTTGGCGTAAGCGGTCCCGGCGGCGATGAAGGATGACATCGACCCGGCCTCGGTGATCCCCTCTTCGAGGATCTGGCCGTCCTGGGCTTCCTTGTAATAGAGGAGCGTGTCCATGTCGACCGGCTCGTACTTCTGGCCGACGTGCGAGTAGATGCCCACCGCCCGGAACAACGACTCCATGCCGAACGTGCGCGCCTCGTCCGGCACGATCGGCACGACGAGCTCCCCGATGGTCTTATCGCGCAGGAGCTTCGAAAGCAGGCGCACGAACACCATCGTCGTGACGCCTTGCGCCCTTCGGTGCCCTTCCAGAACTCCTCGAAGAGCTCCTCCGAGGGGGGCTCTATCGGGTCCACGGGCTCGTGACGGGTCGGCACGAATCCACCGAGCGACGCGCGGCGATCCCGCAGGTACTGGAGTTCCTCGCTGTCCTCCGCCGGGCGGTAGAACGGCGCCTCCGCAATCTCATCGTCCGACACGGGGATGCCGAACCGCGTGCGGAAAGTACGGAGATCCGATTCGTTCAGTTTCTTCTGCTGGTGGGTGACGTTCTTGCCCTCGCCCGCCTCACCGAGGCCGTAGCCCTTGATGGTGCGGGCGAGAATCACGGTCGGCTGCCCCTTGGTTTCGACGGCCGCCTTGTAGGCGTTGAAGACTTTCAAGGGATCGTGGCCGCCGAGCCGGAGCCGCTTCAGCTGATCGTCCGACAGGTGCTTGACCATGTCGAGCAGCCGCGGATCCACTCCAAAGAAGTGCTCACGAAAGTATGCGCCGGACTCGACGGCATACTTCTGATACTGGCCGTCAACGATCTCTCCCATGCGGGCGGCGAGCAGGCCGTCCTTGTCGGCGGCCAGCAGGGGATCCCAGTCCGTGCCCCACAGCACCTTGATGACGTTCCACCCTGCGCCGCGGAAAATCGCCTCGAGCTCCTGCACGATCTGGCCGTTGCCCCGCACGGGTCCGTCGAGACGCTGCAGATTGCAATTGATGACGAAGATGAGGTTATCGAGCTTCTCACGGGCTGCGAGGCTGATTGCGCCAAGCGATTCCGGCTCATCGGTTTCGCCGTCTCCCATAAAGGTCCACACCTTCGCCTGGGAGGGGGACTTCAGGCCCCGGTCTTCGAGGTACCGGTTGAAGCGCGCCTGGTAGATCGACATGATGGGCCCGAGCCCCATCGAGACCGTCGGGAACTGCCAGAAGTCGGGCATGAGCCAGGGGTGCGGATACGAAGACAGCCCCCCGCCCTCTGCCAGTTCGCGCCGGAAGTTCTGCAGCTTCTCGACCGGCAGGCGGCCTTCGAGAAACGCGCGGGCGTAGATCCCCGGCGCGGCATGCCCCTGGAAGTAAATGATGTCGGCGTCGCCGTCGTTCTCGCGGCCGCGGAAGAAGTGGTTGAAGCCCACCTCGTACAGCGTGGCGGCCGAGGCGTAGGTGGAGATGTGCCCGCCGATCCCGTCCGACACACGGTTGGCCCGAACGACCATCGCCATGGCGTTCCAGCGCACGAGGCTCTTGATCCGCCGCTCGATCTCCTGGCTCCCGGGCATGGGCGCCTGATCATCCGGACGGATGGAATTGACATACGGCGTGACGGCCGTGAACGGCAGCGAGACGCCCGCCATCCGGGCCTGGTGCTTGAGAGCCCCGAGCAGCCGCTGCACACGGCCGCGATCCCCCTGTTGGATCACGTACTCGAGCGATTCGAGCCATTCCCGCTGCTCGAGGGCTTCGAGCTCGGAGCCGTCACGCGGCGCGGTATTCCTCATTTATCAATCCTCAAATGGGGTTCTTGCGTCCTGTACAATCTGTTCATTCTAGTCCCGCGGCGGGAAAGCCGCCAACACCGGTCCCGTTTGGCGAATACATGAAATCTCAATTGCTTATTCCGGCCGTTCTGGCGCTGGCATCCGTGGCCCCGCCGCTCCTGGGAGGCTCGTCTGTGCAGGAAAGCTCGACCACTCCGGGTGCGACCGAGCTCCAGGCCATGACAGCACGATTCGCGCCGGTCGACATCGGCGCCGACGTCGCGGCGCTGCCGCCCGGCGAGCGCCACGCGCTCGCAAAGCTGGTCGAGGCCGCACGCATCATGGACGCGATCTTCCTCCGCCAGGTCTGGGCCGGCAACGACGCCCTGCTCCAGGAGCTCTCGCGCAAGGCCCTCATGGACCCTTCGGTGGAGGCCCGTGCCCGCCTGCACTACTTCCTGCTGAACAAGGGCCCCTGGTCCCGCCTCGACGGAGACCGCGCCTTTATCCCGGGGGTCCCGGCAAAGCCGCAAGGAGCCAACTTTTATCCCGCCGGGGGGACGAAGGAAGAGGTCCAGAAATGGATCGACACGCTCAAAGGCGAGGCCCGTGCACAGGCGACAGGGTTCTTCACGACAATCCGCCGGGGACCTGACGGCAACCTCACGGCCGTGCCGTACTCCCTCGAGTACCAGGGGGAGCTCGCTCGCGCGGCGGCGCTTCTCCGCGAGGCGGCCGACCTCTCGGCCGAGCCCAGCCTCCAGAAGTTCCTGAGGAGCCGGGCGGATGCGTTCATCTCGAACGATTACTACGCCAGCGACGTCGCGTGGATGGAGCTCGACGCCTCGGTAGAGCCCACAATAGGACCGTACGAGGTGTACGAAGACGAATGGTTCAACTACAAGGCCGCGTTCGAAGCGTTCATCACCGTGCGCGACGACGTGGAGACGCAGAAGCTGCAGGCGTTCTCGGGCCACCTGCAGGCACTGGAGAACGCGCTGCCAATCGAGCCCAGGTACCGGGCCGCCAAGCTCGGCGAGCTCGCCCCCATCCGCGTCGTCAATGTGGTCTTCACTGCGGGGGATGCGAACCGCGGCGTCCAGACGGCCGCGTTCAACCTGCCCAATGACGAGCGTGTCGTGAAGGAGAAGGGCAGCAAGCGCGTGATGCTGAAGAACGTGCAGGAGGCGAAGTTCCGGATGGTGCTCACGCCCATCGCGAAGGTGGCGCTCGCACCCGCCGACCAGGATCGGGTGTCCTTCGAGGCTTTCTTCACGCATATTCTGATGCACGAGCTGATGCACGGGCTCGGGCCGCACAACATCACGATGGGCGGGCGTGCGACGACGGTGCGCCAGGAGCTCAAGGAAACCTCGAGCGCGATTGAAGAGGCCAAGGCCGACATCTCCGGTCTCTGGGCGCTCGCCCGGCTCGCCGACGCAAAGCACGTGGACCCCGCAATCGCGCGGAGCATGTATTCGACCTTCCTCGCCTCCACGTTCCGCTCGATCCGATTCGGCATCAACGCGGCGCACGGCCGCGGGGTGGCCATTCAGCTGAATCACTTCCTGGATTCGGGAGCCGTCCGGGTAAACGCCGACGGCACGTTCACGGTCGACGAGGCGCGCATGCCGGAGGCGGTGACCTCGCTCACGCGCGAGATCATGACCATCCAGGCGGAAGGGAGCTATGAGAAAGCCAAGGCCCTGATCGATCGACTTGGCGTGGTCCGCCCGCCCGTGCAGGCCATTCTCGATCGACTCTCCGCTGTGCCCGTGGACATCGAGCCGCGATTCGTCTCGGCACCCGCACTCGACGCTGTCCCGCAGGGCACGCCCTA
>JACCXG010000432.1 GCA_013697225.1 Acidobacteriota bacterium | reverse complement strand
TCGCCGTCGAGGTCGCGCACGACTGTGAGATCGGGCGAGTTGCCGATCCAGAGGTCGCGGCCGTGCCATGCGAGCCCCTGGATCGAGTTCAGCCCGGAGGCGAACGTCTTGACCGTGTCAGCCAGGCCATCACCGTTAGAGTCGATGAGGATCACGACGGTGTCGCCGGGCGTATCCGGCTTGGGGTTCCGATACTGCGGTCCCTGGCCGACGAAGAGGCGCCCGCGGGCGTCGAACGCCATGGCGCTCGGATTACGCACCATCGGCTCCCTGGCAAAGAGCTCTGCCTTCAGCTCGGACGGAACGGCCGGGAGCGCGGGGTCACTGGCCGGCTGCCCGAGCGCGAGCGTCGCGGCCGCGGCTGCAACGAGTGCCAGCGCGGCCACGGCCGAACCGATGGAGTGCTTCACGGCGCGTTTCATAGACGACCTCATAGGAGAACGGTGTCGGGCGGCAGGGGGCGCGGCGGCTATGCCAATGACCTGCGGGTAGTGTCCGGGGCCCACCAGATCGCAATCATGCCCAGGGCGTAGATCATCGCGGCGGCCGTTCCCACGCCCGGATAGCTGCCGCCGAAGGCTGTGAACAGCAGGCCTGCGGCCAGAACTCCGCCAGCTGTGGCGAACCGTCCGACGTTGTAGGAAATTCCGCTGCCGGTGGCCCGGACGTGGGTGGGGAAGAGCTCCGGTAGATACAGCGGCAGCCAGCCAAAAAAGAGCGTGGCGACGAATCCCTGTGCGAACACGATCCAGAAGAACGACGGCTGCAGCGGGGCGGTGAGCTGGAACATCGAGACCGTGAGCACCACGGATCCGAGACTGATCAGGAAGTACGACCGCCGCCGCCCGAGCAGACTGGCGATCTGGCCTCCCGCGAAGCTCCCCAGGATCGCACCAAAGGCCCACCAGCCCTGCGTCATAGCCTTGTAGTCCGGCTGAGCGACTCCGCCGACCTGGTCAGCCCAGGGGATCATCCACTTGCTCGCCGCCCACGCACCGACCAGCGGGATCGAGCCGAGCATGATGCCCGTCAGCGTGGTGCCGAGCAGCGGCGGGCGGAAGAGTTCACGCACGGGCGCCGCGCGCTTCTTGTCCGTTCTACGTCCGCGGGAGGCGAGCCAGCTGGGCGATTCCGGCAGGAACAACAGGACGAGCAGGCCCAGGATGGCTGGTGCCGCCGCGATATTGAACAGCCAGCGCCAGGAGTCCTCGGCGAGCGACCAGAACTGGGCGATCTGAGACAGCATCAGGATGCCGGTGTTGATCGCCGCGCCCATCAACCCGGCCACCGTGGGCCGCGCTTTCTCAGGCCAGCATTCCGCCACGAGTGCGACCGCGTTGGGCCAGACACCACCAACGCCGAGACCGACCATGAACCGCAAAACGAGCATCTGCTCCTGCGTCTGGACCCATGCGCCCGGTCCTGCAAAAACAGAATAAAAGAGAATACTTATCCCCATCGCGCGCGCGCGGCCGATCCGATCGCCCAGGCTGCCGAGCAGTATGCCTCCCATCGCGGCGCCAAGCATCAACGCCGCCGTGAACCGCGCGAACCAGTCGCCGCCCAGCGTCGGGGTGTAGTTGGCGCCCAGCAAATCCTGAGACACCGAGAGCGACGCCAGCGGCATCAAGCCAAGCTCGAATCCGTCGAACAACAGCCCGCCAAAGGCCGCGCAGAGCACGAGGAGGCGGGCCCGGCGCGGGAGCGGCCCGGGACCCGTTGCCGGCAGGCTTGCGGGTGAGACGAGTTCGGACGAGGGGGGCGCGACGGGTGACGAGCTCATGTGGGACCGCGCATGCGGCCCGACGCCGTGAGGACTATGATGATTGCGCTGTTGTCGAGTTCGCCGCATCCCGCGGCCTCGGCGTCCTCGAGCACCGCACGATGGGCGGCGCTGAAGGGCATCGGCAGCCCGGCGTCCCGGCCGATGTCGACGATCAGCCGCACGTCTTTCAGGTGCTGCGACAAGCGGGCGTCAGGCGCGAAGTCTCCATGAATCATACGCTCGCCCTTCGTGTCCATGATCCTGGAGTACGCAGCGCTGCCTCGCATGACCGCGAGCGACAACGTGGAATCGAGACCTAACGCTCCGGCGAAGGCCAGACCTTCGGCAAGCGCCGCCCGGTTCAGACCGAGCACGAGATTGGTCACCAGTTTCATCTTCGCGCCGCTGCCGGCCGGGCCCGTGTGAAACGTCCGCTGGCCAATCGATTCGAAAATGTCGGAAGAGGCCGCGAAGGCATCCGCGTCTCCTCCCACGATCAGCGTCACTGAACCGGTTCGGACCTGCGCGCTGCTGCCGGAAATGGTGGCGTCCAGATACACGATTCCCCGATGCGCCAGCATCGCTGCCAGTTCCTCGGTGCTGGCGGGATCGCCGGTGGTCGTGTCGATGATCGTGAGCCCGGAGTGGAGAGACCCTCCAGCGGCTTCCATCACGTCGGCGACTTCACGATGGCTCGGCAGGCTCAGCAACACCCGACCACAACGGGAAAACACGTCCTGTACATCCCGTGCGCCCTCACACCCGTTCTGGCGCAGAGCCGTGACGCGCCCGGGATCGATGTCCCAGCCCAGCACGCGCTGCCCGCCCCGAAGCAGCCGCTCGGCCAGGGCACTGCCAACCAGACCCAAACCAATCAGGCCGATAGCCGTGCCCTCCACCTGCGCCATCACCAAATCAATCTGGTATTGAGCTGCACGACGCGAGCGCCCCTCGTCGCGGTGAACCGGCCGAAGTTCGGACTGGTGATGGTCGTGTTGACGGACGAAAAGCTCGTCACGTTGAACGCGTTGAACAGGTCGCCCCGGACCTGCAGGCGCACGCCGTCCTTGAGCGCGATGTTCTTGGACAGGGCCAGATCGACCTCCCAGAACCCGGGCATGCGCAGCGCATTTCTCCCCAGGGTGCCCGGGCGGGCCGATGCGCCGCTGGCCGGGATGACCGGAACCTGAGCAAACGCTGCTCTGTCCAGATACGCCAGCGGATCAGAGGGAGAATCGAGATAGAAGGAACCGCCCACATAATCCACCCGCTGACCAATGATTGAGCTGGGGGTCGAGATAGAGAATGGCGCGCCGGTCTGGGCCCTGAAGACACCGCCCACCTGCCACCCGCCCAACAGAAGCCTCTTGCCGAAGCCATCGGTATTCCCCCGCCGCGCGAATGGCAGCTCGTAAAGAAAATCACCCGCGAAGCGGTGCCTGATGTCGTAGGGTGAAGGGCCTCGCTCTGCCTCGAGGTCATCGGGGTCCTGCGGTGCATCCAACGTCGACAGATTGGCAGCGCCATATGACGTATTGGTTGCCCAGGTGTAATTGGCATTCACGAGGAATCCATCAGAGAAGCGTTTTTGAACGCTGGTCTGCCAAGCGTGGTATTTGGTCAACTCGGACGTGTCGAAATGACGAAACTCCCCGAACTCCGGCGCGAAGGGCCGCGCTCCCGTCTGCCTGTCCACGGTGTTGATCTGTCGGTTGAAAAGCAGATTGACGCCCCGGGTACCGGTGTATGAAGTGTCGACCCCGATTGTGTCGGTCAATTGTCTCGAGACGCTCATGAGCCACTGTGTGCTGTACGGCGTCGGAAAATTCGGATCGATCGTGGCCCCGGTCCATGGGGCATTAGGATTTCTGGCGAGAGGCAGCACCCCCTCGTTGGTGACCGGATATCTCAAGTCCAGCGCCCGAGCTTCTGCGCGGCTATATACGACGCGGAAAGGCTCGTCGATGGAATTTCTCACGACCTCCAGGATGTTTCTCAGGGGTGACCTGGAGTAGAACATGCCCACCCCACCTCGCAGCACAGTTCGGCCAGACTGACCTATAGTCCAGGCGAAGCCGGTGCGAGGTGCGAAATTATTTTGATCAGCCCTGTAGATGCCCTCTGATGCCGGAATCAGCGGCCCGAGACCAGATGGGCCTTCGCGGTTGAACAGCCGGTTGTCTCGTTCCGTAGGAACGGAAAAATAATCGTAGCGGAGGCCCAAATTGATCACAAGATTCTGCCGGACCTTGAAGTCATCCTGGATGAAGTATCCATTCGTCCAGTACTCGATGACATAGGGGCGCAGTCCAAAAGTCACCTGCAGGCGGCTTGGGTTGTTGGCCAGCAAATCGGCATCATTGCCGTACTGGATCTGCGGAGTTTCGGCATTCTCCCGGGTCTGGTCCTGAAACTGCAGAAGGCCGCCGAATTTGATTGAATGCCGGCCCTTGTTGACGGCGACGATCTCCTCGATGCTCCAGTTGTTGCCGCGGCTGGCCAAGATTTCTCCACCGTTGGACGTAAAGTTCAGGCCGGCAATACCCGCTACCCCCAGATTGTAGATTCCGTCCAGACGAGCGACGTCGTTGCGGCCGACGCCGAATCTGGTCTCGGCGCTGAACTCCGATCCGATGCGGAAATAGCTGGCCGTGAACGCATCGTCCAGGCCGGTGAACGTCCGAGGATTGACCGGAGAAACCCGCGGGCTCAGCGAATCTGGTCTGCCTCGAGTGTACCTGCTGCTGATGCGGTTGCGATTGTCGAGGTTGTAATCACCTCGCAAGACGATGTGGTCATCGCTGGCCCGAGACGATCCGGACCCGATGAACACCCCGGTGCGCGCCCCTGCGGCATAAGGCTGGTTGGGCAGCGGCAGGGTATCGAAGAACTGCTCGTAGCCGGGCACGGCAGCAATCGCCAGCGCCCGGTACTCTGCGGTCGGCACGTCGCTGTTGATGGCGGCAAAGTTATCCTGCCTGTAGCCTTCGTAGACACCGAAGGTGAACAGCTTGTTCCTGATAATCGGACCGCCAAATGAACCGCCGAACTGATGAAGCGTGCCGCTGGGCTTGGTCGCCAGGAACTGGTGACGGGCGTTGAGAACCGCATTCTGGTAGTTCTCGAAAACGCTGCCGTGGAAGTTATTCGTTCCGCTCTTTGTAATCAGACCGATGTTGCCGGACAGCGTGTTTGCGTACTCGGCCTGCACGATTCCTTTGTTGACGTTGACCTCAGAGATGGCTTCGAGGCTGACGACCTTGATCAGGTTGAAGTTGCCGAAAGAGGTGAGAGACGTTTCCTCGGAACTGGCCGATGCCTGCGTGCCGTCTACTGTCAGGCTGAAGCCCCCGGGGGGGAGACCGTTCAGCGAGATCCCGGTGCCGCCGCCCGAGCCCCTCACCTCGACGCCCGTTCCCACGTTCAAGAGGTTGGTCCAGTCGCGCCGGACGAGTGGCATTTCTCGCACTTCAGTCGTGCCGTGGGTGATCAACTGCTCGGCATTGACGGTGTTGACGAGCGGTTTTCCAGCTGTGACCGTGACCTTCTCGGTGATCGAACCAATCTCGAGAGAGTAGCTCCGGCGAACTCTCTGGCCTGCGGTCAGTTCAATGCCGGACTCCGTCTGTTCCTTGAAACCGTCCGCTGTGATGGTCAGGCTGTACCGTCCGACCGGCAGGAAGTTGAACGTAAACTCGCCAGCCGTGCTGGTGGTCGCGGTTTGCACCGATCCAGTCTCTTCATTGACGATGATGACCGGGGCGCCTGCGATTTGAGCGCCGGAACCGTCGGCCACGTTGCCGTAGACGGTAGCTGTAGTGACTTGCGCGTGGATAATCGAAGGGGATAAGAACGATATGCCCAAGCAGAACAGTAGAATCCGCGAACGCCATTCCTGAGCCATGAGCCTAACTCCTCGTCGGATCGATGTTTGCCGTAAAGAGGGTTGTCTTGATCGGCGAGTGTGATCTGTTAATCGACGGCCGTCCTGGTACACCTTCGCATGGCGCGCGGCCCTGGAGCCGCCGCATGATCTGCATTCGCGGAGGTGTCGGCCGTAAGGCACGGCGGGCTCCGCTCGCTGTTCGGTTTTGCCGGGTCAATCGCGCTGATTCTGCGCCGACCTTTGCTCAATGGCCCTCACCTTACCCGAACCAAAAAGAACGTGCAAGCATATTGAAACGCGTTTCCTTTTGCGCAACGCACAACCCCGACATTACTGATTGGGTCGGCGGCTTTGCCGCGCATCAAGATCCATGACGACCGGACAGTGATCACTTCCCTCCCACGCGGCAGCTGTGTCCTCCACCGCAAGCAGTCATCGCCGGAACGAGCGGATCCGAGGCGGAGACGTAATCCAACTGCGTCCCAGTTCGAAAGGTCCGGACGTGCGAGGTCGAACGACTCTCGACGGATCACGGGCGGGGTTCCTTGCCTGGACAGCGGCTCGTCATGTACGATCCGCGCAGGAACTTCATCCGGATGCTCAGAACTCGAAGCAGGTCGCCCGGCCGTTCTTCCCGCAGCGCCAAGCCGCACGCGGGGAAGGGTGCGCCGGAATTGCTCGAGAAACCGAAGTATCTGTCCAAGGCGATCGCCAAGGCGCTCGACACGCTCGACGCCGTCCGCTCCTCGCCTGAACCGGTGTCGCTGCACGAACTGACGGCGCAGATGGGAATCGCGAAGAGCTCGCTCTTTCGGATCCTGTACACCTTGGAAGCGGCGAGCTATCTGGAGCGGGACGGTCAGGGGCGCTACCGGATGCCGCCGGCTTTCCGGTCCGCGGCTCCCAGCCATTCGCACACCCTGGTGCGGCTTGCACTGCCGCACATGCGGGAACTGAACCGCGAGTGCCGCGAGACCGTGAGCCTCGCAATGCGGTTTGACAACCACATCGAGGTTGTCGCCACGATCGAGAGCCCTCAGCTCATTCGCATGGGCAACACGGTTGGCAGGATCCTGCCGCCGCACGCGAGCTCCCTTGGGAAGGCCATCACCGCGTTCCAACCGGAGGAGATGCGGGAGGCGCTGATCCGGAGCTACGGGCTTCATTGCTTCACCGATCAGACGGTCGTTGATGAACTGGAACTGCGCCGCGAGCTCGAGATCGTCCGAACACGCGGCTTCAGCACCGACGTGGAGGAGAGCGCGCTCGAAGGCTGCTGCTTCGGCGCCCCTATCCGCGGTGCCGGCAATCGCGTCACCTCCGCCATCAGTCTGTCGATGCCCAAGATGCGGCTCCAGGACGAGGAACACCGCAAACGGTTGATTGACATGATCGTCCGCGCGGCCCAGGGCGTGTCGGGCGACCTGCTGAAGCCGGCTGCGGCAGACGGTATCCGCCAGCACCTCCGCGCCGCGACACTGGCCTGACGGCTCCGTCTCCTCAGTTTCCCTGCTCAACGGTGGTGTCGCGGCCGAGCGCTCGAACAGCACATCTTCGATGACGAACCAGGGAGCCATTCGCGACCGCTCGTAGCACGAGCGGCGCGCGTGGCGTGAGCAGGTGCTCGACGCCGTTCTTTCCCCCGTGGAAATATCTGAAACGCTGTGCTACAAATGAAACCGCGCTGCTGAATGTGAAACGCTCGTTCTCGAGGTGTGCAATGCTCCACCCGGTCGTGATGCTCATCGCGATCCTGATCGTTCTGGCAGGACTGCCCCTGCCGGCCCGATCGCAGGCTGCCAGCCCGGCTGCCGACTCCGCATCTGCCGACATCAACCTCGTCGACCTGCGATCCGCGATCGTCGTCGTGCCGAAGGAGGCGACACCGCGGGAGCGCAGGGCCGTCCGGATGCTAGTCGAGGAGGTCCAGAAACGGACGCAGATACGGCTGCCGGAGACTGCCGAGTGGCCTTCGGATGGCCGGCCGGCGCTTGCCGTCGGTCGAATCGGGGCATTCACCGGTGGGGCCCGCGGCCAGCCGCCGCGGCTCGCGGCGCCGGGCCCCGAGGGATTTCAGCTGGCCGTGAGCCGGACCGGAGCCGGTC
>JACCXG010000408.1 GCA_013697225.1 Acidobacteriota bacterium | reverse complement strand
GGCGGATTTTCCCTGCGGCCATCCTGCTCCTGCTTCTGGCCGGGGCCGCTGCCGCCTGGTGGTGGACCCGTCCGCATCTCCAGCCGCTCGAGGCCGGGTGGACGGCGCGGGTCGTGGTCATCGCCGGAGATGGGCAGGAAGGCTGGCGCGACGGCCACCCCGCGCGCGCACAGTTCGTCGATCCCTTCGGGGTAGCCGTCACCGCTGACGGAACCATCTATGTGGCCGATGGGGGAGACTCCCCGCGGATCCGCCAGATTGCGCCGGACGGCCACGTCTCCACATTTGCCGGGGGGGAGCGCGGCTTTGCCGACGGGACCGGGGCTTCCGCACGGTTCAACTCCCCCTCCGCGCTGGCATTGGGCCCTTCAGGCATGCTCTACGTCGCCGACACCGGGAACAACGCCGTCAGAAGAATTGCCCCGGATGGCCGCGTGACAACCCTCGCGGGCGATGGCACGCCAGGCTTCAACGACGGCCCGGCGCCCGACGTGCGCTTCAACGGGCCCGTGGGCGTGGCAGCCGACAGTCGCGGGCGCGTGATTGTCGCCGATACGTACAACGATCGGATACGACTCATCGAGCTGGACGGAACGGTCCGCACGCTTGCCGGCTCCGGTGAACCGGGCGCACTCGATGGAAACGGCGTAGCGGCCCGGTTCGACACCCCCTCCGGAGTGGCGGTCGGCCCCGACGGGCAGATCCTCGTGGCTGACACGGCCAACGGGCTGGTGCGCACCATCGACACAGACGGCACCGTCAGCACCGCGGGGCCGCCGTTGCCGAACGGCCTCCTGCGCCCCGCCGGTATTGCGGCGGGACCCGACGGCGAGATCTACGTCACCGACGACCGCGGGTGGATCGTGGAGATTGCCGCCGGCGGAGGTGTCCGTGTGGTGGCCGGCTCGAGACCCGGCTTTCTCGACGGCCTGGGGCCGGAAGCCCGTTTCCGCCGGCCCTCTGGGATAGCGGTGGCAGGGCCCGGGCGGCTCGTCGTAGCGGACACCGGAAACGCCCTCGTTCGCCTGGTGGCATCCGTGTCGCACATCGACTTGCGTCCGCCGGCCCCTCCACATGTGGCACCCCGGTTCGATGACGAGGCGTTCGGCCGGCTGCCGCTGTTATGGCCGGTGCCCCCGATGGGCGGGCCGCACGAGATTGCCGGCACGCTCGGAGAGACCCGTGGCGGTGCGGGCGCGGAGCGTTTCCACGCTGGAATCGACGTCCGTGAGATCGATGGCACGCCGGTCCACGCCGTCCGTGAGGGCATGGTGGTGGCGCCGATCGCAACGGGTGACTTCGGAACCTTGAACGAGTGGCTGCGGGTCGGCCCTCTCACCTACGTGCACGTGCGCGTGGGCAGAACACGGCGGAACCAGCCGTTCGACGGGGCACGATTCGTCCCGACCTACGACGAAACCGGGCGGCTCGTGCGCATGCGGGTGAAACGCGGCGCGCGGTTCGGAACCGGAGACACCGTCGCGACGATCAATGCCTTCAATCACGTGCACCTCAATGTCGGCTGGCCCGGTGAGGAGCACAACCCGCTGCGGTTCCGGCTTGCCCAGTTCGAGGATACCGTGCCCCCCACCATCGCTCGCGGCGGCGTCCGGCTCTTCGACGCAACCGGGCAGGGGCTGACCCGGCGAGCCCGCGGACGCGTCATCGTCTCGGGGCAGGTGCGCATTGTGGTGGATGCGTGGGACCGTGTGGATGGCAATCTGCCGCACCGGCGGCTCGGGCTGTATGCGCTGGGCTACCAGATCCTTCGCGCAGATGGCCGCCCTGCGCCGGGGTTCGAGACCCCGCTGCAGACCATCACGTTCGACCGCCTTGCCGTCACGCCTGACGCGGCGCGCCTCGTGTACGCCTCCGGCAGCGGCATCCCCTTCTACGGGCGGCGCGTGACGAGGTTCCTCTACACCGTCACCAACACCCTTCGCGACGGGCGCGCATCCGAAGGCTTCTGGGATACCACCCTCCACCCCGCGGGTGACTACATCGTGCGCGTACTGGCCGCCGACTTCAACGGAAACGAGGCGGTGGAGAATCGTGACCTCGCGGTGACGATCGTGCATGCGGAAGACCCCGAGGGGACGCATTGAGAGACGATGCCGGCCCAGGTTCAGGGAGGGTGCTGCCGTGGGACTGATCGCATCGGTCAGGAAGAAGGCACGGCCGATGGCGCGGTTCGGATGCTTCTCGATCGGGACCGTCTATGTCCTCGTGGGGGTGCTGGCCCTGCTTGCGCTGTCGGGAATCCTGATCGAAGCGGCCGATGAGGAGCGGATGGTGTACGTGATGCTCGGGATTCCCGGAGGGGCGCTGCTCATCTGGTCCATCGTGGCCGGAATGTTCGCGTACCTTCTTTGGCGTCTCGCCGAGGCGGTGACCGACCCCTATGAATTCGGCAGCGACTGGAAGGGGCTGGCTCACAGGACGGGAATCGCCCTGACGGGGCTCAGCTACGGATTCGTGGCCGTTGGCGCCGCGCGGATTGCTCGCGGGCCGGGAGGCAACGGTGAGCAGTCCGAGGAACAACAGCAGCTGATGGTGAGCCACATTCTTGGATGGCCGGCAGGCCCCTGGATAGTCGGCGCGGCAGGCGTGGCGGTCGCCATCGTTGCTGTCGCACAGTTCGTGGTGCTGATCCGGCGGGCTTACCTGCTCGAAATCGACGTGGACGCGCTCTCCCGCACGCTCCGTCGGGCGGTCCATGTGCTGGCGTGGGCCGGCTACTCGGCCCGTGCGGTGATCCTGGCGGTGCTGGGTTATTTCCTGGTGCGTGGCGCCTACCGCGCCGATGCAGAACTGGTCGGCGATACCGACACGGCATTCGATTTCATCGGCGGCGGCCTCGTGGGTGACAGTGCGTTCTTCCTCGTTGCGATCGGCACTATCGCCTACGGCGCCTACATGTACATGTGCGGCGCCTTTTACAAGTTCGAGACCACGTCAGGCGCCGCTCAGACCTCCTCGTCGAGCAGCTGACGGAGCTCGAGAGCGCGCTCGCCTGCGGTTGCCACCTCCGCTGACGGCTGCCAGTCGGCGGGCAGCCTGGAGAACAGGGCGTGGGCCCGCCCGAAGTCGGCGCGGCCGAGATCGCCCGTTGCCGATGCGCGCGCGTGCGCCCCTTCGAGTGACAGCAACTCGGCAAGAAGCCAGAACCGCGGCGGGTCGATTTCGCCTGTCGGTGCAAGCCACATCAGCAGCATGCGCGGGTCCAGACTGCGCGCCAGATCCAGGTCCAGCCCTGCACCCTCGGCAACCTCGCGGAGCTGCGCCCGCAGCTCCTCCGTGGTGACCTCCCGGCGGAGGATGCGGTCCCGCAGTGCAATCAACGCACGACCGAACCGCTCGATGAGCCGCAGCACGTAGTCGCGGGTATACATGCTCCGTAACGATATCAACACGGGAGGGGTAAACTGGGGGCTTGCTCGACCTTGACTCTGACAGGCTCTGCAATGGAGTAACGCGCTATGGCCAAGAAGCACGAGAAAGACGCCGAGGGAGACCGTTCGCTGACGACGCGGCAGGGCCACCCGGTGACGAACAACCAGTCGCAGCGGACGGTCGGCAGCCGCGGGCCCGCCACGATGGAGAACTACCACTTCCTGGAAAAGATCAGCCACTTCGACCGCGAACGGATTCCCGAGCGCGTCGTGCATGCTCGCGGGTTCGTCTGCTACGGCGAGTTCGAGGCCGATGGGAACATCGGCGACGAGCCCGCATCCACCTACACGCGGGCGAAGCTCTTTCAGGAGAAGGGGAAGAAAACGCCGCTCGCGATCCGCTTCTCCACGGTCATTGGAGGCCGTGATTCGTCGGAGGTGGCACGCGACCCGCGCGGGTTTGCCGTCAAGTTCTACACTGAAGACGGCAACTGGGATCTCGTCGGCAACAACCTCGCCGTGTTCTTCATCCGCGACGCCGTGAAGTTCCCTGACGTCATCCACTCCCTGAAACCGGATCCCGTCACGTTCCGGCAGGAACCCAATCGCATCTTCGATTTCATGAGCCAGACCCCGGAATCGATGCACATGCTCACGCACCTCTTCAGCCCCCGCGGGATCCCGGCTGGGTACCGCTTCATGGAGGGCTTCGGCGTGAACACCTACAAGATGGTGAACGCCGAGGGGAATACCGTTCTCGTGAAGTACCACTTCCACCCGCGCTGCGGGCTCGCGAGCCTGACACAGGCGGAGGCCGAGAAGGTGCAGGGGAAAGATCTGGGCTCGGCGTCGAAAGATCTCTTCGAGGCGATCGAGCGCGGCGAGTTCCCGCAGTGGAACGTGTTCGTCCAGATCATGGAGGACCACGATCACCCGGAACTGGACTGGGACCCGCTGGACGACACGAAAATCTGGCCAGAGCACCAGTTCCCGTTGCGCCACATCGGCGTGATGACGCTGAACCGGAACGTCTCCGATCATCACAACGAGAACGAGCAGATCGCGATGGGCACGGGGGTGCTCGTGGACGGGCTCGATTTCTCGGACGACAAGATGCTGGTCGGCCGCACGTTCTCCTACTCCGACACGCAGCGCTACCGCGTCGGTCCGAACTACCTGCAGCTGCCGGTGAACCAGCCAAAGGGGGCGCCCGTGGCCACCAATCAGCGCGGCGGTCAGATGTCGTACGGCCTGGACCTGGCGCCGGGCCAGAACCCGCATGTCAACTTCGAGCCGAACATCCACAACGGCCTCGAGGTCTCGAAGCGGCCCAATCCGAACAACTCCCCGGAGATCCGCGGACGCCTGACCCAGAGCGTCATCGAACGGCGGAACGACTACGTGCAGCCGCGCGCACGCTACTGCACGATGATGGACTGGGAACGCGACGACCTCGTCAGGAACATGGGCGACCTGCTCGGCCAGTGCGAGCGCGACGTCCAGGAGCGGATGCTCTGGCACCTGCTGATCGTGCACGACGACTACGGCAACCGCGTCGGCAAGGCCCTCGGGATGAGCGCGGCCGACGTATGGCACCTCGAGCCGCTGCCTGGCCAGGTGCTCACCGCGGAAGATCAGTCGCGTCTCCAGAAGCTGGGGAACAACGGAGACATCATCGATCCTACCGTCTGGGGCACCTGGACGAGCTCGGTCAAGAACCACCAGGCCACCGCCGACGAGGTGCTCGGCGGCATGCTGACGTCTGAAATGGCCGGGAAGTAGCGGCAGCGCAGGATCGACCGGTTTCACGGGGAGTGAGTCAGCCGCTCCAGCTCACTCCCCTCTCTCTCCACACGACGACACCCCACATGCACGACGTCATCGTCATTGGCGCCGGCCCCGTCGGGCTCGCCTGCGCCATCGAGGCCAGGCGGGAGGGGCTCCAGCCGCTCGTGATCGAGAAGGGGGCGCTCGTCAACTCGATCCTCGGGTATCCCGCACGGATGGAGTTCTTCTCGACGCCGGACCTGATCGAGATCGGGAATCATCCGTTCCCCGTCCAGGGCTACAAGCCCACACGCGAAGAGGCGCTCGAGTACTACCGGGGTGTGGCTCGGCAGGAACGGCTCGACATCAGATTGTACGAGCGTGTGTCAGAGGTGCTCGGCCGGCGGGGAGACTTCACGGTCCGCACCAGCAAGGGGGGGCACCGGGCAAGGCACCTGATCGTGTCCACCGGGTTTTTCGACCAGCCGAACCTCCTGGAGATCCCCGGGGAATCGCTCCCGAAGGTCACCCACTACTACCACGAACCGTACCCCTACGTCGGTCAGAAGGTGCTCATCGTCGGGGCGCGCAATTCCGCCGCCAAGGCGGCGCTGGACCTCTATCGCCACGGGGCGGAGGTCACACTTGTGGTGCGATCGGCTGAGCTCTCGGAGAAAATCAAATACTGGATCCGTCCGGATCTCGACAACCGGATTGCCGAGGGGAGCATCCGGGCGTTCTTCAATGCGTCGGTCGCCGAGATCCGCGAGACGTCGGTCCTGGTGCGCACGAGCGACGGGCCGCTGGAGATCCCGAACGACTGGGTCATCGCCATGACCGGTTACCGGCCGGATTACGGCTTCCTGGAGTCGCTGGGGATCGACATCGCAGACGACGTGTGCCGTACGCCGGTTGTGGACGAGGCGACGTTCGAGACCACGCGGCCGGGGCTGTACCTTGCAGGGACCGTGTGTGGCGGACTCTGCACCAGCCGGTGGTTCATCGAGAACGGCCGGCATCATGCCCGGCAGATCGCGAAGCACATCGCCCGGGGAACCGCCGAGACGATCCCGTTCGACGCCATTCACTGGAAAACGGCCGAGTAGCTCGAGCCGGCTCGACAGCCTAATCTCCTTGAAGTCTGCCCGTCCGCCCGCGATAATTGGTGCTCGGGTTT
>JACCXG010000403.1 GCA_013697225.1 Acidobacteriota bacterium | reverse complement strand
ATACGGTGGCGCTCCTGTTCGTGGCTGCCGCTGCACTGCGCTCGGCTGGCAGCCTGGGCGTGGTCACGTCCCGCTTCCTCGTGCCCACGACCAGCGTCACGCTTGCCGTCTTCCGTCTGACGCTTCCCGTGGCCGTGCTGAGCGGTGTGCTGAACAACACACCTATCGTGGCCATGCTGATCCCGGAGGTACGCGCCTGGGCGCGGCGGATCGGGATTGCGCCATCACGCCTGCTGATCCCGCTCAGTTACGCTGCGATCGTCGGCGGACTGACAACAGTGATTGGCACGAGCACCAACCTGGTCGTGAACGGGCTGGTGAGCGAAGTCGGCCGCCAACCGATCGGCTTCCTCGAGATCGGCCGGATTGGCGTGCCGCTGGTGGTGGTGTCGCTGGCGTTTCTGACGCTCTCGGCCCGATGGCTGCTGCCGGATCGTCCCGACATGGACGCGGCGTTCAGCGACCCGCGGACATTCACGACCGAAATCCTGATCGATGCTGACAGCCCGTACGCGGGCAAGCGTCTGGCCGACATTCGTGTCCACGATCTCCCGCCGCTCGCGCCGGTGGAGATCGAGCGGGGAGGCCGCGTCATTCCCGCCCCGCGGCCCGACCACGTGCTGCAGAGCGGAGATCGCCTGGTGTTTGCCGGGCCTGTGGCGGCGCTTCTGGCGTTACGGAGCCACCCGGGACTGACGCTCGCGCAGGATTCCGTGTTTCATCGGGAGAACCCTCAGCGCCAGTTCGTCGAGCTGCTGGTGTCCCCCCGCTGCCCGCTGATCGGCCGCCGTGTCGGCGACGGTACCTTTCGCGGGCGGTACAACGCCGCCGTCATTGCCGTCGCACGTCACGGGGAACGGGTCGATAACGCGAGGCTGAGCGAGTGGGAGCTTCGTGCGGGGGACATCCTGCTCGTCGAAGTCGGCGCGGACTTCTTCGAACGGCACAGCGGGAGCCCCGATTTCTATCTGGTCACGCCGCATACAGCGCCTCCGCTGGTGAGCCCGGGTCGGGCGGCTCTCGGCCTGGCAGTGCTCGGCGTCATGGTGGCCGCCGCGGCCCTCGGCCTGCTCAGCATGTTCGAGGCTGCGTTGGTGGGCGTGGGATTTCTCTTCCTCGCGGGGTTCTTGACACGCGACCTCATTCGGGAAGGGCTCGACGTGCCCGTGCTGCTCACCATCGCACTCTCGTTCGGCCTGGGCATCGCCCTTGAACGTTCCGGGGCCGCCGCCGGCCTCGCCTCGATCGTTCATGCATTCGGCGATGGCAGTCCCTGGGTCGCCCTCGCGGTGGTCTATCTCGCCACGGTGGGCATCACGGAGGTCATCACCAACAACGCGGCGGCCGCCCTCATGGTGCCTGTCGCGTTCGCAACTGCCGATCAGCTGCAGGCGAGCCACCTGCCGTTCACGGTCGTGGTCATGGTGGCGGCGTCCGCCAGCTTCGTCACGCCCATCGGCTACACCACGAACCTGATGGTGTACGGAACCGGCGCGTACCGGTTTTCCGACTTCGCCCGTGCCGGAATTCCGCTGGCCATCCTCACCGCGCTCGTGACGCTGACGTTGACGCCCGTCTTCTGGCCCTTCTGATGGAGGCGCTGTGCTCCACGTTCTTCTGATCCTGACCGCTTTCCTCACCGCACCCGTACTCGGGCGGGCCGCCGAGTCGAAGGGCCAGTCCCGGCCGGATTCCGGGAACGATCCGGGGCTCGACTACATCGACACGAGCTTCGAGAATGCGTCTCCCGTCTGGTACGAGCTCGCACCCGATGGGTCGATCCAGGTTCACCTGCTCTACGACCACGAACGGGCCTCTCCAAATCGCGCGGCCGGGCACATTCACATCCTCCTGCACGGCCGCACCGGGGCCACCCTCACGCTGGAGTTCAGGAATCTGGACAACGTCTGGAATGGACAGCCGGCTTCTGTCGCCGGCGAGCTCAAGACGATGATGGTCTCTCCCGACGGCCGCGAGTGGACGCCGCTGCCAATGGAGAGCCTCCCCGGAAACCGGGTTCGTCTCTCGGTCACCATGCCCGGTCCGCGACTCTACGTCGCGCGGACCGAGCCCTACAGGCTGTCGGACCTGGATCACCTGCTCGCGTCCATCCGCGAGAATCCACGTGTTGCCATCACGCCTATCGGCAGAACGGTGGGCGGGCGGGAGCTGGAGATCGTCGAGATTGGCGACAGCAAGGCGCCGCACCGCGTGTTCCTGCGGGCACGGGCACATCCCTGGGAGTCGGGCAGCAGCTGGGTCGCGCACGGGTTGATCCAGCGGCTCCTGAAGGATGACGAAGACACCAGGAGGTTCCTCGCGGGCTACAGCGTGTCCATCCTGCCGATGGCCAACAAGGATGGCGTGGCGCGCGGCATGACCAGGTTCAACGCGCGGGGGAAGGATCTGAACCGGAACTGGGACACGCCCGCCGATCCCGCGCTCTCACCGGAGAACGCCGCCTTGGAGCGATGGCTCGAAGGGCGTATTGCGGCCGGCCGCGGACCGCATCTCGCGCTGGAACTGCACAACGACGGGCGCGGCCTCCTGCACGTCAGCCGCCCGCCGGTTCCGAACCTGGAGCGGCATGTCGAGCGCATGGCCACGCTCGAGGCGCTGCTGCGCAAGCGGACCTGGTTCACAGAGGGCAGCACGAGCGCCGCCTTCCGCAACAGCGGCAC
>JACCXG010000401.1 GCA_013697225.1 Acidobacteriota bacterium | reverse complement strand
CCGTAGGCGTGGCCGGCATGACTGAGCAGCCCTCTGAATCTGATCCCGGGCAGGTCGGCGACGCGTGCGACGAATTCCGCGGCCCCGGCCGCATCCGGGTCGATCCCGCACCGATGGAAGCCGACATCCACCTTCACGAGCACGTCGACCTCCCGGCCGGCGCCGCGAATTACGCCCGACCAGCCGCGCGCCACCTCGAGGTGATCGACGATGAATGAGACTCGGGTCCGGTCGAGCAGCGCGAACACCCGCTCCGCGTTCACGGGCTGCAGCGGGTAGGGCAGGCGAATGTCCCCGATGCGATCGGCAAAGACTTCTGCTTCCCCCAGCTTCGCGCAGCAGATCCCTACGGCGCCACGCCCGACCTGGGTGAGTGCGATGTCGAGACTCTTGTGCGTCTTGGCGTGCGGGCGGAGCCGGACGCCACTTGCCTCGGCGGCTCCCTGCATCCGATCGATGTTCCGCTCGACCCGGTGCTGGTCGACCAAAACGCACGGTGTGGGCAGCGAGGTGATCTTCACGTCATCCTTTCAAGGCCCTTGCGATCTCCCTCGCCGCGTTGCGCCCCGGAGCTCCGGTGATCCCGCCCCCGGGATGTGTCCCGGCGCCGCACAGAAAGAGGCGGTCGATCGGCGTGCGGTACTGCGCCCAGCCGAGGACGGGGCGCATCGTGAAGAGCTGATCCAAGGCGTGCTCGCCATGCAGGATATGGCCGCCGCTGAGCCCGTACATCTCTTCGAGATCCAGAGGAGTCAAGACCTGCCGGTACTCGATGAGGCCGCTGATGCCGGGGCAATAGCGCTCGAGCGTCCGGACGACGGTCTGGGCGAGGTGGTCCCTCATGGAGTTCCACCCTGCGGCACCGGTAAGGGTGTACGGCGCGTGCTGAACATAAATAGACATGACATGCCGTTCCGGCGGGCAGAGGGACGGGTCGGCGAGCGACGGTATGGCGATGTCCAGGTAGGGTTCCGCGGAGATTTGCCCATACTTGGACGCGTCGAACGCCTTTTCGAGGTAATCGACGCTCGGGCCGATGTGCACGCGGCCGTGCAGATCTTCCGGGGTGGTGATGCCTCCGAACAGGGGAAGCCCGCGCAGCGCAAGGTTCACCTTTGCCACCGTTCCTGGCATCCGGTAGTTCCTGACGCGCTGGAGGAACGTGGGGTCCAGCTCCAGTGGATCGACGAGCCCGAGGAACGTCCGTCGCGGATCCGCATTCGACACGACAGCGTCGGCCGTGAGCTCCGATCCGTCGCCCAGGAGAACGCCCGTCGCACGGCCGTCCCGGACGAGGATCTGCTGTACCGGCGAGTCCAGCCGGATTGTCGCGCCAGCCTCCCGCGCCCCTTCCGCAAGCGCTCCGGTCAGCGCCCCTGGGCCCCCTTTGACGGTGAACGTGCCGCCGCCGGGGGCGGGATCCGTCGCGGCGTTCAGGAGCAGGACGGCTCCGGTCCCAGCGGACCACGGCCCCATGGCCGTGCCGAAGATGCCACGCGATGCGACGACCGCCTGCAGCAGGTCAGTCGAGAAGAACTCCGCCACCAGGTCCCCGACCGCCATCGGCAGCCATCGAAGGAGCCGGTAGCCGTCGGTCCGGCCCAAGGCGCGGAATTTTCGCCCGGCCTTCAGCAGCTCCCAGACTTCCCCCGCGGCCGGCGAGTCGATTGAGGGCGGCGTGCGATCGAGGAAGGGGAGCAGGAACTCCCCAAGGCGGCCGAGGGCCGTGCAGAAGGCCGGGTACTCCGCAGCGTCCGCGGGAGAGAAGGCACGGATGGCCTCGGCCGTCCGCGCGACGTCCCGTGCGAGGATCAGGGCACGGCCGTCGGGCGAGAGCGCGACAACCCGCGGATCCACGTTCAGAAATCCGACGCGCCTCCCGAGGTCCATGTCGCGGATGATGGACGGCCGGAGCGGCCCTGTCGCATGCGCCAGTGTCGGACAGCGGTATCCGGGCGCGATCTCCTCGGTGACGGCGGATCCACCCACCACGGAGCGGCGCTCCAGCACGACCGGCTGATACCCCGCCCGCGCCAGATAGTAGGCAGCCACGAGCCCGTTGTGCCCGGCGCCGATGATCAGAATCCTCTTCGCGGCGCGGCTACTCAGGAGGCCTCCTATCTTCCACCGGAGACATCCTTTACGACCGTACGCGCCGCATTCCTGCCCGGTGCTCCCATGATGCCGCCTCCGGGATGGGTCGCCGATCCGCACATGTACAAGTTGCGGATAGGCGTGCGGTAGCGGGCCCAGCCGGGAGCGGGGCGGAGGAAGAACAGCTGCTCGAGCGTGAGCTCTCCCTGGAAGATATTCCCCTCGGTCAACCCGAACTGCCGCTCGATGTCCAGAGGCGTGAGCACCTGGCGATGCAGGATGATGTCGCGCAGGTTCGGGGCGTACTCAGCCAGCGTCCTGATGACAGCATCTCCAAACGCCTCCCGTTGCTCGTCCCATGTGCCTTCCCTCAGATGGTAGGGGGCGTACTGCACGAAGCAGGACATGACGTGCTTCCCCGGGGGCGCGAGCGATGGATCCGTG
This sequence comes from Acidobacteriota bacterium, assembly GCA_013697225.1. GTDB lineage: Bacteria > Acidobacteriota > Vicinamibacteria > Vicinamibacterales > 2-12-FULL-66-21 > JACCXG01. Next base: position 12,888 of record JACCXG010000401.1, on the reverse strand, counting down.
AGGCTTGGGATCACGACGTCGATATACGGCTTCCGTGAATAGCGCCCGTACTTCGCGTCGTCGTAGGCGCGTTCCATGTAGTCCACGCTCGGGGAGATCGAGATTGCCCCGCGCAGGTGAGGGCCGGCGCCCGGAAGGGCCGTGAAGTCGGGCAGTGCGTCGAGGGCGAGGTTCACTTTCCCCGAGGATCCCCGGAACTTGTACCGGCGCACGTCCGAGACGAACTCGTCGGGCAGATGCTCGGCGCCGACCATCTTCAGGAACGTCAGGTGCGGGTCGACGCTCGAGGACACGACTGTCCCGGTCAGGTAGTCGCCGTTCTCCAGCGCGACGCCGACCACCGTTCCGTCCTTGACGATGATTCGCGAGACGGAGGTCTCGGTGCGGATCTCGGCGCCGGCCTCGCGCGCAGCGGCGGCGCAGGCTTCGGAGATCGCGCCGGTGCCCCCCCTCGAGAGTCCCCACGAGCGGAAGGCGCCGTCGATCTCCCCCATGTAGTGGTGAAGGAGGACGTATGCGGTGCCGGGTGACCGCACGCCGAGAAAGGTCCCGATGATCCCTGACGCAGCCATCGTGGCCTTCAGGACGTCGGTCTCGAACCACTGATCCAGGAAGTCGGCGGCGCTCATCGTCATCAGCTGGACCTGGTTGTACCGGTCGTCGTCGGAGAGGGCCCGAAAACGCCGGCCCAGGGACAGCAGGTCTTTCAGCCCTCGGGGATCGAGGGACGTCGGGTCGGGGGGTGTCATCGCCAGGAGCGGCTTGACGAACCGCCCCATCTCGACCATGGCCTTGCCGTACTCCTCGTAGGCTTCAGCGTCTTCTCTGGAGTGACGCGCGATCTGGCGCCGTGTCATGGCGTGATCGTTCATGCGCCAGAGATAATCCCCGCCGGGCATCGGCGTGAACGTGCCGTCGAGGGGCAGGATTTCGAGGCCGTGTCTGGGCAGATCCAGCTCCCGGATGATCTCCGGCCTGAGGAGCGAAACCACGTAAGAGGCCACCGAGTACTTGAAACCCGGGTGGATTTCCTCGGTGACGGCCGCCCCCCCGAGCACATGCCGCCGCTCGAGCACCAGGACCTTGCGGCCTGCGCGCGCAAGGTAGGCGGCATGGATGAGCCCGTTGTGGCCGCCGCCGATGACGATCGCGTCGTAGTGCATGAGAAGGCGAAGGTAAGATTATGTGACGGATCATGCCCATCGGAACCGCCCTTCACGAGCGGACCTTCGCGCTGTGCCAGAGCCTGAACTACCGCGAATGGTCGGGCTATTACGCCGTGAGCGCCTACGAAGGGCACCACGAGCACGAATACCACGCGATCCGGAACGCGGCCGCTCTCATCGATGTCTCGCCGCTCTTCAAGTACCTCATCACCGGCCCGGATGCTCCGCGACTGATCGACCGGCTGATCACGCGGGATATCTCCAGGATGAGCGTCGGTCAGGTGTTCTACACCCCGTGGTGCGACGAGCACGGAAAGGTCATAGACGACGGGACGGTAGCGAGGCTCGGGGAGAACCGCTTCCGGTGGACCGCCGCGGATCCGAACCTCCGCTGGTTCCGGCAGAACGCGGCCGGCATGCAGGTGTTCATCGAGGACGTGTCGGAGGAGATTGCTGCCATTGCCCTGCAGGGCCCTACCTCGGCGAACCTGCTGAGGGCGGTGTCCGATGCCGACATCGATCGGCTGAAGTACTTCCGGGTGACGAGCGGCGTGATCGCTGGCGTCCGGGTCGAGATCTCCCGCACGGGGTACACGGGCGATCTTGGCTATGAGATCTGGATTCCGGTCAGGCACGCCGTGGCCGTGTGGGACGCGTTGATGGAAGGAGGGCGTCCCTTCGACGTCCGCCCGGCCGGCATGCTCGCGCTCGACGTTGCGCGGGTGGAGGCTGGACTGCTGCTTACCGAGGTGGATTTCTTCAGCAGCAGGAAGGCCCTCCTTGCGGACCAGAAGTACACGCCGTACGAGCTTGGCCTTGGCCGGCTGGTGAACCTCGAGAAAGGGCGGTTCATCGGGGTGCAGGCGCTGCGCGCGGAACAGGCCCGCGGTGCCGCCCGTCAGATCGTCGGGCTCGAGATCGACTGGACGGAAGTCGAACGCCTCTTCGACCGGGTCGGCCTGCCTCCGGCCGTCGGTTCCACCGCCTCACGCACCGCAGTGCCTGTGTACCGGAACGGCAGACAGGTCGGCAAGGCGACGACCACGACCTGGTCCCCCGTGCTGAAGCGCCTCATTGCCCTCGCCACCGTGACAAAGCCGCACTATGCTCCGGGTTCGACGCTGCAAGTGGAGATCACAGTGGAGGCCGTGCGCCACCGCGTTGCCGCCACGGTCGTCCAGACGCCGTTCTTCAACCCCCGAAGAAAGACCGCGACGCCCCCACCATCGTCCTAGTCCCCTGGCTAGGGGTGCTCGCCCGAATGAATGTTTCGAATCATTCGGTCGAAGGCGTAGAGCAGGTCCTCACGATTGGAGTACGGCCCCGGTCTGTAGCCCCGCGAGCTGATGCCGGCCTGGGAGAGCTCGCAGACGTGCCAGTCCTGCCTGTTCGTCGTGTCCCAGAACTCGACCGCGTCCTGCGGGTCGAACCCCTCGCGCGCCATCTCCTCGGGGTGGAAGTGCCATTCACAGATGTTGATCGTCCGGTCCGGTGCGACAGGCCAGAGGGTGTGCACCAACATGTAATCCGGATGCAGGCTGAGGAGCATGTTCGGGAAGATGGCGTAGTAGTAGACGCGGCGCCGGTCTTCAGGTGTCAGGCCAGGCAGGAACGCGCGCGGGCAGGTGCCGTTCATCGAGAGCGTGTCCACGCCGGGACGAAGATCCATCCGGCCGCCCATGTAAGTCCCCTGGAGCGGCTCGTTTTCGCCGCTCAGGTAGTGGGACAGCCTGTTCAGCGCCGGGTGCACGTTGGGGCAGTGCAGGCACTCGTTGTAGTTCTGGACAATCAGCTTCCAGTTTGCCTTCACGTCGTACGTGATGCGGTGTCCGAGGCGCAGATCTCCCATCCGCCACGGCGCGAACTTCCCCGGCAGACCAGCGAGCTGTGTCTGAAGCGCCGGCGGAACGGGATTCAGACTGATGAAGATGTGTCCGTCCCAGACCTCCGCTGCAACCGGCTGCAGCGGGTAGTCCTCCTTCCGGAAGTGGGGCACCTCGTCCATGTGCGGCGCCCCGACGAGCCGGCCGTCCAGGTCGTACGTCCATGCGTGGTACGGGCACTGGATGCTGCCGGGGAACGTGCCGGACGCCTCGGTGCACAGCTGGGTGCCTCGATGCCGGCAGACGTTGTAGTAGGCCCTGACGCCGCCGGTGCTGCGCGTGATGATTACCCGCTCACCCAGCAGCTCACGGAGGAAGAACTGCCCCGGCTTCTCCACCGCTTCGGTGCGTCCGGCGGCAACCCACATCCGCCCGAAGAGCCGGTCCATCTCGCGGTCGAAGTACCTGGGGTCGACGTAGTAGGCCGCAGGCAGGGTCCGTCCTTCTTCGGGGATCACGTCGCGGGGCTTCACCACGATATCCATGATCTTCCTGGTCGTCCCCTCGTCCATGCTTCGCGCGTTCGGCCGCTCGCATGAAATGATACAACCCGGGCCGTGGGCGGGCCGTGTTCCCGCTGGCGGATCTCAAGCGCCGCCCGCATGACGAGAGGAGAACCGATGATGCGTACTGCCGCGGCCGCCTGCCTGCTGATCCTCGCGTGTGTGTCGTCTGCGGCGGGACAGGGCGCGGTGATTCTCGTGCGTCACGCCGAGCGTGCTGACAGCACCGGCAGCGGCCAGATGATGGCAACGGACCCTGACCTGTCGGAGGAGGGGAAGAGGCGCGCCTTGCGGCTGGCGCAGCTCCTCAAGGACGCACAGGTAACGGCAATTTTCACCACCCAGTACAAACGCACGCAGCAGACGGCAGCCCCGCTCGCGACGGCGCTTCGCCTCGAGCCAGCCGTCATCGATTCGTCGGATCCGGGAGCGGTGATCGAGAAGATCCGCGCCGCGAAAGAGAACGTGCTGGTTGTCGGCCACTCGAACAGCGTGCCGGAACTGCTGAAGCGGCTGGGCGTGAAGGGGGAGGTTGCGATTGGCGACGAGGAATACGACAACCTCTTCGTCGTGACGCCCGGTGCGGCGCCGTCGATGATCCGGTTGCGCTACTGAGTGAGTGTGGTCGGGACGGGAGGCCGTCCCGCGGGGGCGTCCCGCTGGTACACAATCTTCCCGTCGAAAATGGTGTACGCGACCGCGGTGGTCGGCAGCGTTACCTGGGGCGTGACGAAGATGTCTTCCGAGAGCACCACCAGGTCAGCCAGCATGCCCGCGGAGATCGTTCCCTTCCGCCCCTCGTCGAAGGTGGCCCACGCAGGGGCGGACGTATATGCCTCGATGGCTTCTTTCAGCGGGAGCCCTTCGGCTGGCGGCCCCTCAACGTCCAGCCCCTCAACGTCCAGCCCTGCGGCCTTGTAGAGGCCCAGCAGCGGATTCATCTCGTGTGAGGGTAAGGGACTCGCCAGCACGATCCGGCTCTCGCCCGCCAGCGCACGATAAGGAAGTTTGCCGGCCTCGCCGCGCGGCACCTGGGAGAGCGCCCCTGGCGGTCGGATCGAGGCCACCAGGCCGAGCGATCCAAACCGGAGAACATCGTCGGGCGCAATGGCCGTCACCCCATCGATGCGATGGCGCCGCCCGCGCTCCGGCATCCTGTTGGAACGCACGGCATGCGCGTACGCATCGAGCGACATCCGGACCGACGATACCGTCGGAGCGTGGGTGACGATCTGCCAGCCGGCTTCATCGGCAAGCCGGACGGTGCGATTGAGCGCGTCGGGGCTGAACGAGGAGGTGCGAACGTCATCTCCCAGCCGGATTGCCAGCGCACCGACCTTGAACAGCGGATCGTCCGGGTACCGCTCCTGGATCCCTTCGAGACGCGCCAGGTCACCTTCCGTGAGCGGACCGTCGATTGCTATCGCCGAGGACACTCTGACCGTCAGGGCCCCGCTGCGACGCATCTCGTCGTAGAGATCGAACACATCGGTGGACTCGCCGATGTTCTGCACGCTCGTGATTCCCGCGGCGTTGGCTTCAGCAAGAGCGAGCCGCAGTGCATTGGCGCGCTCTTCCCGCGTGTCCTCCGCAATAAGGTCTGCAACCGCCTTGGCCGCCGATCCCTTCAGCACGCCCGAGGGTTCGCCCGTCCGGGGCTCCCGGACGGCTGACGCGCTTCGGGGATCCAGCGTCTGGGGGATCATGCCGGCCAGCCGCAGGGCTGCGGTATTGGCCCAGACGGTGCTCCCATCTCCTCCGAAGACAATGGCCGGGCGGTCCGGAACGGCTGAATCGAGGATCTGGCGCGAAGGGAGCGCAGTCTTGAAGTGCTCGCCGGACGGGCCGCGGCCGACGACCCACTCACGATTCGGGTGGGCCGCCCCCCATTCACGGATACGTCCCAGAAGCTCGGTTGGGCTGGAGGTGCCTGCCAGGTCGATCGCGTCGAGCGTCAGGCCCCACCGGACGAGCTGGGCGTTCGCGTCGTTGAAGCCGGGAAGGACGGTGCCCCCGTGTGCATCCACCACGACCGTCTGCGGACGCTGAAGCCTCGCGATTTCGCGATTGCTGCCCACACGGAGTATCTGGTTGCCGCGGACCGCAACCGCCTCGGCCGTGGTGCCTCGCCGATCGGCCGTATAAACCGTTGCATTATGCACGATGAGATCGACGGGGCCGTCGTCGTCCCGCTGCGCGCCTACGATGAGGCCGGCAATCAGGGTGCCCGCCACGATCGCGACAACCAGGTATGCCGTCAGGCGGGCCGCCATCGATCCTCCGGAGTGAAAAACGCAGCCGTTCCTGAAGATGGCGCGCTGGTCGATCCGCGGCCGGGGTGAAGGCGCATTCTAGCATGCCGGTGCCGGCCGGCGGTTCTCCGGCAATACTCTGTCATGCGCTTTGCCATCCTTGGCGCCGGGGCGGTCGGCGGATATTACGGCGCGAAGCTCGCGCGGTCCGGGCACGAGGTCACCTTTCTCGCGCGCGGCCCCCATCTCACCGCGATCCGTGAACGGGGACTGCAGATCCGCAGCCCCGACCTTGGAGATTTCACGGTGCACCCTCCGGCGGAAGACGACCCCGCCCGTATCGGACCGGTGGACGTCGTCGTGCTCGCCGTGAAGACCTACGCAAACCCGGGAGCCTTTCCGATGCTGGCCCCCATGCTGGGCAGGGACACCAGCATCCTCACGCTGCAGAACGGCGTGGACAGCACTGCGGAGCTGGCTCAGGCTGTGGGCGAAGGCCGCGTCATTGGGGGCACCACCTACATCGCGACTGCCCTGACGGGCCCGGGAGTCATCGAGCAGACGGGCACCCATCGCCGCATCGTCCTCGGGGAGGTGTTTGGTGAGGCCCCTGGTCTCTCGCGCCGCGTCGAGGCCCTTCAGGAGGCGTTATCGGGAGCAGACATCCAGGCGGAAGCCGTCCCCGACGGACGGGTGCCCATCTGGGAGAAGTTCATCGTGCTTGCGTCGGTGTCAGGCTTCACGGGGGTGACGCGCCTGCCGATTGGTCCCCTCTGGGCGGATTCGTTCTGCCGTGCGCAGCTGCTCGAAGGCTGTCGCGAGGTCGAGCGCCTTGCCCGCGCCTCGGGCGTGCCTGTTGCGGCCGATATCCTCGAGCGGATTACGATGTACATCGATGACATCCCGCCGACAATGCGCTCGTCGCTGCTCATCGATCTGTCGGCCGGCAAACAGATAGAAGTCGAGGCGCTTCAGGGGGCGGTCGTCAGGCGCGCCCGGACTCTGGGGATCGCGGTGCCGGTCATGTCCACGCTGTATGCCGCCCTGAAGCCATGGGCGAGTCCCCGATCCTGAACGGCCGTGCCAGAGCTGTCCCCCGCCCTGCTTGCCGTCGTGATTGCTGCCGGCGCCGCTGCCGGCGGACTCGGCTCGATGCTCGGCCTCGGCGGCGGAGTGATCCTCGTGCCGTTCCTCAACGCCGCTCTTGGCTTCCCTCTGAACATCGCGTCGGGCGTGGGTCTGATGACCGTCATCGCCACCTCGAGCGTCGTCGCGCGCGGTGCGACAGGCTCAGGGCTGGTGAACCTGCGCCTCGGGATGGTGCTGCAGATTGCCGCAGCGTCGGGCGCATACTTCGGGGGCACCCTTGCACGACGGATACCCGAGCACGTGCTCGAGCTCGTGTTCTCCGCGGTGACAGCAGGGATCGCGGGGATCATGCTGTCTCGGCTCGAACGCCGCAACGTGCTGCTCGACAGCACGCTGAGTCCCGGACGGTTCGGCGGCCGGTACTTCGACGAGGAGAGCGGCGGCGCGATCGTCTACCAGACGCGGCGAATGCCCCTCGCACTGGGCGTGTCCCTGGTCGCCGGCAGCATCTCGGGCCTGCTCGGCATAGGAGGCGGGATCCTGCAGGTGCCGGCGTTGAACGCCTGGTGCGGCGTGCCGCTGCGCGCTGCCGCGGCTACAAGTGCCGTCATGATCGGGATTACTGCCGCGGCGTCGGCTCCCCTCTACTATGCACGCGGGGACATCATTCTCCCGCTCGCTGCGGCAGCGGTCCTGGGCACGTTCGGGGGCTCGCGGGCGGGGATCTGGTTTGGCGAACGTGCGCGGGCCAAGTGGCTGAAGGTGCTGATGGCCGGTGTCCTGACGTTCGTGTCCGTCACGTACCTGGCAGGCGCGTTGTGACTTCCCCTTCAACTCCCGGGAGACCTGTGGTCGAGCGGATCATGTCCGGGCTGATGCTGAGCGTTCTGTGGCTTTCCTTTGCGGCCCTTGCTGTCGGACTGGGGCTCTGGCTGACCCGGCCTGGCAACCATGCGGCCCTGCTTCTCACCGGGGGCCTTCTGGGGCTGTTCCTCATCCCGGTGATGAAGCTGGCGGACGTGAGCATCGCGGCCGTCCGGGAAAGGGACTGGGTGACGCTCGCGGCGACCCTTGTCGTTGTGGTGATCCTGCTCGCCTTCACACTGCGCGACGCCGCAGGCCTGCCTCAGGGGTCCGCCTTGCCGTAGACACGGAGCTCGGCGATGGACCAGTAGTACACCGGATCCTGTGCCGTCTGGCGCAACCGAATATATCGCGCCACCTGCTGATCTGCCGGGAATCGCAGTGGCACCGTGACCGGCGCCTCCACGGTGGCTTCGAATGCCAGTAATGCGGTGGCACCCCCCCAGCCGGGGGTCCACACCACCCCGTCGTCTGACAGGGAGACCGTGAGCTCGCGTGGGAAATCGGTACGGAACCGGCCCATCTGCAGCTCTATTCCCTCCACCCGCCGCGCAGCCCCAAGGTCGATGATCAGCTCGTTCGTTGGATCCTGAGGCCCTGTGTCCCATCGGGTCTTCAGATTGCCGTCCAGCGCCAGGCCAAGACGGTCCTCGTTCACCGACGCGTGAATCCCTGTCACCGGGAGAGCATCCCCCGCGAAGCTCGGGATCGCCGGACGCTCTGTGCGAGGCAGCCGGTAGACCGTGTAGTCCTGAGCCTCATGCAGGAGCTCCGCTCCGGGAGTGGCACCGACGAACGTCCGCCAGCCGCCGGACCTGTCGCTTGCCTGATCGACCACGATCTCGAGCTCGCCGAACGAGGCCAGGCTCCGCAGCACGTCCGCATCGTGACGCGCGAGCAGGTCCTGGAGGGCGCCGTAGTGCGGGGCGAAGTACCCGCTGTACCCATTCACGAGCGGCAGCCGGTGTTCTGTCGCCCGATAGAGGGCAAGGAGGTCCCGTATCGGACCAGCGGGAATCTCCAGCCGCGCGGAGGCGGAGGTGTATGACGGCCGGAGATCGGGCGGCTGCAGCAGCCCCACCGGGGTTGGCCATCCCTCGACCGCGATCAGAAGTGCTGTAACGGCTGAAAATGCAATTCGTCGAGCGCCGGTGCGGATGTGGAGGTGCGTCATGGCGAGGGCAGCGGCCACAGCAAGACACAGCGTTGACAGCATCCAGAACCGCGCCGGCACGCGGATCCCCTCGACGCCTGGCAGCATCATCAGCCATCCGTACGGCCCGGTGACGGCCAGGGGCTGTCCCATCAGCGTTGGCGAAGGGCCGAGGCTGAACGACCACATGACTATTGCGCCCACCGTGTAGAAGGCAAGCGCCGAACGGCGCCTCCACATCGCGCGGACCGACGGATGCATCGCCATCCCCGAGAGCGCCAGCACCGCCCCAACGAGGAGCGGTCTCTCAGACGATCGGAGCGAGAGCAGGCGGATTCCCGCCATCTCGAATCTCGACGGCCCGATCAGCACGGGGAGCGCCGCAACCACCGCGGAAACCATCGCCAGCGCGAGCAGCACGCGCGCCACCCACCGCCTTCCTGGCTCCGGGCGAGCCGCAGCAACCCACGCCAGCGCCACACCGCTCGACACCAGGAGAATGACGGCCAGTCCGGGAAAGAGCGCAGCCTCCTGACGGTCGAACACCTGCAGCCATCCCCACAGGCGGAGGTTTCCGGGCGCGTTCAGGACGCTGGCGACATCCGCACTGAACCCCTCGATCTCCTCCCCCCCCCGCTCGAGGCCGTACATCCGCTGATACCGCATGTAGCCCAGGGCCACCGGGGCGAATGCGGCCGTGGCCGCACACCACGCGGCGGCGATCTTCGCCACGTTGGACCAGTGCATTCGTCCGATCGCAAACCACAGGATCCAGCAGCCGATGAGGACCGACAGGTAGAACAGGTAGTAGCCGCAGGCCAGCGCCTGCATGTACCACGACCCGGCAAACAGTACGAGCCATCGCCACCGGGGCTCGCGGAGGAACAGGTGCAGCCCGAGCAGCGCGAGCGGCATCCAGTAACTGGACAGCACCTGGACGTGCGCCAGCTGCGTCATCCGGTATGGCGCGAAGCCGAATGCCACCCCGGCAACGATGCTGGCATCGTGCCGCTTCGTGATTTCGTACGCCAGCAGGTACGCCGCCAGTCCGCAGAGCGGGAAGGTGAGGAAGAACGCGACGTTGTATCCGAACAGCGGGTTTCCCGTCGCCTTGATGATGGGCGTGGAGAGCAACGAAATCCCGAGCAGATGCTCGGAAAACGCCATCGTCCCCGGAGCGGGATGGAACTGCGGCAGGTTCCACCAGCGCTCCGTGAAGGGGAGCTCGCGGGCGTTCCAGGCGAGCAGGAAGACGTTCAGCAGTGGATCGCCAAGGTCGCTTGGCACCCGGCTGCCGGGGTGCAGCACGAGCGGCCACGTGAGTACGGCTGCCAGGACGAGATACAGTCCTGCGGCACTGCCCGCTGCCAGGAATCGCTCGCGCATCGAAGGGGGGCATTGTACTGTCGCTGCCGTGACTCAGCGTGGAGCAGGGATCGTCTCCAGAAACATCCGCATCGTCGCATCGCGTTCGCCGGCGGGGATCAGCGGGAACGTTTCCAGCACGCGCTCGAACTGTGATCCCGACAAGCCGTAGAGCCGGGCCACCAGCACGTTCAGCCGGGCCAGGAATTCCTGCTCCGGCCGGCGCTGGAGGGATCTGCTCAGCAAGGAAATCTCACGGAAGGAGGGGTCCGTCGACGGAGGGCGCGGGACCGGCAGGCGCGCGATGATCCCGGTTGTGACGTGCGTGCTCACCCGCAGGCGGACGAAGTAGTTCGCCACATAGCTGTTGAAGACTCCACAGAGGAAGTGCTGATCCACTTCTTGCAGCCGATCCTTCAGGCAGAAGAGCGTGTGAGTCGTCACGACTCCGGCGGGGACGATGGCTGCGATGAGGGTGGTCCGGTTGGTGGGGGCGGCCACATCACGATAGGCCAGGCGCGGAAGGCTGAATGTGTCGGCCTCTTTCAGCAGCCTGCGTGCTCGCGCGGCAGGGATCCGGTACCGTGCCGTGGCGAGATCTACGAGGAAAGGGCGCAGCCCCTTGCCTTCGAGGACGGGCAGCCCGGAAGCGCCGGTCGTGAAGTGCGGACGGTCCTCGGTCGCGTTGAGCTCGCGCCCGAAGCGTACGTTCCAGCCGGCGGGATCCGCCAGCGGAGGTACACGTGTTGTTACACACGAGATGATGTCCAGATCCGCGGGCGTGCGGATGTCAGGGACCGCCATGTCCTCTCCGCTCAAGCGTGCGATCGCAGTCATCGGCACCGACACGGCCCCCTGGAGCGGCCCGGCGTCAGGGAGGGTGTCGAGGGTGCGGGCGGCACGGATGCCCGACCGGACAGGCAGCGCTGTCGTGCTGCCCGCCCTGGAGAGGGTCATCAGCAGGAACTTGAGTCCGCGGTGAATCGGAAAGATCCCGTCCCGGTTCTCCAGCGTCACGAAGGTGTCGATGGAAGTACAGCCGAAAAGTGTCCGCCGGAGCGGCGCGCAGGACTGATCGGTGGCAAATCCAGACGGCAGGATCATTCCGCAGCGTCCCGCGGGCTTCAGCATGTGAAGCGTTCGCTCCACGAACAATTGGTACAGATTCCCGTGGCCGCGTCCCTGCAGCACGTACTCGCCGCACCCCCTGACGAATCGAAGCAGTCCCGCATCCACCGCTGCCTCCCCGTCGGCGCGCATCATCTCCCAGGGAGGGTTGCCGAGCACGGCGTCGAAGCCGCCCTCGGGCAGCGGAAGCCCCTCACTGCTGTAGAAGACTTCCGGGAACTCCAGCGGCCAGTGGAAGAAGCGCTCCGATTCCGCGCACTTGGCTGCCCGCGCCAGGAAGGGGGCCTCCAGGTGCGCTGGAAGGCCGCCCGTCCTGCCCAGGATCGAGTCGAGCAGCGAGCGGAAGGCCGGGGGCTGGAGCGCAAGGCCCCGTCCTGCGTACCAGGCGGAGCACCAGAGGTCGGCCGCGCGTTTCCACCGTTCGGCGGGTCCCCCCTGGCCGTGCAAGGCGGCCAGGGCTCTTTCCTTGTTTCGCACCTGGCCGATCGTGTCGTCCGGCGTGTTCATCATCCCGAGGCAGACGACGACCGCCGTGCCCAGCGAGGACTGCAGGGCCTCGGCTGCGAAGAGCGGCAGGTCCCTAGGTGCCCTGCGCGCCACGCCGGGGGCACGCTCGCGCAGAACACCCTCTATCGAGCCTCCGACAAGGCTGTTGCCGGCGCGCAGATGGTGATCGAGAAAGGTCAAGGGGCGGTCCGCAGCCAGTGTCGCCAGCCACAGCGATAGCCGCCCCAGCTGCACAGCCATCGGGTTGACGTCAACACCGTACAGACAGCGCTGGGCAATCACCCGCCGGAACCCTGCGCGGTCTCCTTCATCTATGTCAGACGACGAGAGGGTGCCTGCGGTGATGAGGGCCTGCTCGTAGGCAAGGGAGAGATACCGGCAGGCAGCTACCAGGAATGCGCCGCTGCCCATCGCCGGATCGAGCACCCGCAGCGACAGGATCCGCTCCGGCGCCGCGCGCTCCACCAGGGGAGCCAGCGTCCGCCTGACCAGAAAATCCGTAAGAGACCGCGGTGTATAGAACGAACCTGTGGCCTTTCTGCGGCCGGTGCGGAGAAGGACGACGGGGCTGTGTGGTGCCCCGGAGGCAAGGTCGAAGTCCAGGAGGTGCTCGTATACGCCTCCCAGTTGCTCGACGCCGAGATCGGCATATGAGATCTGCTCACGCCCGTTCCGGCTCGCCCGGGTTGTCAGATCCACGAGTGCTGCCGCCACGGCATCGTCGTCCAGAGGCACGGTATCGGCCAGGGGGGCGTCGGCCGGCGAGAAGAGGCGGCCGTTGAAAGGGGGGACACGCAGCGTGCCGGCCCGGCACCCCTGATGCGCGAGGCGGGCGATGGCCTGGAGGGTTTCCCAGACCCCGGTCCGGGGGGATCCTCCTTCAGCGTCGGGCCGGAGCCGATCTACCGTGTACGCATCACGGTAGATCGGGTGCCAGAGCGGAACCAGTCCCCTGGCTTCCGCAAAGAGCAGAAACAG
>JACCXG010000358.1 GCA_013697225.1 Acidobacteriota bacterium | reverse complement strand
CTTGAACTCGCGCCCTGCCTCGATCACCGTGGTCTTGCCGTCTTCGTCGAACAGGTAGATCCGCCCGTTGACGGCGATCGGGGAGGCAGAGAACGTGCCCCCCACACGCGACTGCCAGACGAGCTCGCCCGTCTTCGCCTCGACGGCCGACGCGATCCCCACGTCGTTGATCATGTAGAGCAGATCGTCGATGAGCAGGATCGACGGCTTGTTGGGGACGCTCCGGGCAAACGTCCAGACCACGTGCGTGGCGGTGGCGTCGCCCGTGCCGTCTGGCCGGATGGCGAACAGCTTCGGCGTGTCGAAGCCTGTCGGGTAGAACACCATGCCGTGCCCGGCGACCGGACGGGTACTTGTCGAGTGGCTGCCGTGCTCCTCGATGCGCCAGCGTTCCTTGCCGGTCATCGGCTCGTAGCCGTAGGCCGCCCTCCCGCCAAGGCTGATGAGGAGCGGTTCACCCCCCACCTCGATGATCTGCGGCGTCGCGAAGGCCTTCCGGAAGTCGCCATCGGCTTTCGGCTTGCCGTCCGGGCCGAGGTCTCTGTAGTCCACGGACCGGGGAGTCTTCCACACGGTCCTGCCCGTGTCCTTGTCGAGCGCAACGACGTACTGCACGTCGCTGCCGTCGTAGTGCATGATGAGCAGATTGCGGAAAAGAATCGGCGACGAACCCGCGCCACGGAAGTGATTGCACTCGAGATCCCGTCGCTCCCAGAGCACCTTGGCGGTCCTTGTGTCGATCGCCGCCGTGCCCGGTGAGCCGAACGTGAGGTAGACGCGCCCGGGTTCACCAACCGGCGAGGGGGATGCGTAACTGTTGAAGGGATGTGCGTACTGCGGCGTCTCGACATGGAACAGCTTCATGTCGTGAACAATCTTGCCGCTGTCGCGGTCGAGCGCCACGGCAGAAAGCTCGTGCCCCTTCTCGTCGGCGGTGGTCATCCAGACCTGGTTCTCGAGGACGATGGGGGAGGACCATGCCTTGCCGTGAACGGCGGTCTTCCACCGCACGTTCTTCTCCTCGCTCCAGGTGAGGGGCACCCTGGCCCCTGTGGCGATTCCGTTCCCGTCGGGCCCCCGGTGCTGCGGCCACTGTGCGTGAACGCCGACGGCAATCGACGAGAGGAGAACTGCGCCAAGTACGGTGAGTCGGGTGTGGGTCACTGATTGCGTCCTTCGATGTCCTTCAGGCGCTTCTGGATCTCGGACTCCGGAAGCCAGCGGCCGCGGACGACAACGCCGGAGCGCTTCTGGATGTTTGCGAGATCCTGCAGCGGGTTTGCGTCCACGAGGATGAGATCCGCGCGCTGCCCGGCGGCAATCGTGCCGAACTGGTCGCGTCCCTTGTAGTACTGCCCGACACTGGCCGTTCCGGACCGGATCACGTCGTAAGGGCTCATGCCGGCGTCGGTCATGCGCTTCATCTCGGGGTGAATCGAGAAGCCCGGCACGTTGAACTGCTGCGGCGCATCACTGCCGAGCAGGATGCCGACGCCCCCCTTGTGCAGTGCCGTCATGATCCGCATCCGGTTGTCGATGTACTGCCTGGCGTGGTCCTGATTGTACTGATCGCTCTTCAGGCGGTTGCCAACGGCCTTGGTCCACTGCGCGACCAGGTCACGGGGCAGGTAGCGAAGCTCGGGCAGGCTCGTGCGCGACTCGAGCGTGATGGGCCCGCGCAGCGTTTCCCACACGACGAGCGTCGGCACGATCCAGGCTCCGGATTTCTTCGTCCGCGCGACCAGATCCTGAACCCCCTTGTCGTCGACGGGCTTCGTCTGGCCGCCCAGGTGCTCCGCGTAGCCGTCGATGTGGTCGATGGTTTCCTGCCCCATCTCCAGGGCGTGCGGCACGCCGACCGCATCGGGAACGTGACCCGCAAAGGGGATGTCCACCTCTTTCGCGGTACGCGCCATGGCGTCGTAGACCTCCACCGTGAGGCCCGGCAGGACCTTCAGCAGGTCCCACCCTTCCTTCTTCTGTTCCTGCACGCGCGCGCGGGCATCTTCCGGTGCCTTCACGGCGTTGCCCGTGAACCCGGGTCCGGCAAGATAGAGGGTCGGACCGATCAAATCGCCGCGGTTCACCGCCTCCCGCAGCTCGAGTTGTCCGGGCGCCCCCTGCATCCCGCGGACGGTCGTCACCCCGTTTGCCACGTACATGAACAGCACATCGTCTGTGAACTGTTTCGGCTGGGTGGGGGCAGGGATGTGGCCGTGCATCTCGGCAAGGCCCGGCATGAGGTACTTGCCCTTGCCCTCGATGCGCGTGGCGCCCTGGGGCACCTGGGTCGAACCTGCCGGCCCGACGGCGGTGATGCGGTCCTTGCTGACGATGACCGTCTGGTCCGTCAGCACGCGGTCGGTGTCCATCGGGAGCACGCTGACGTTCACGAACGCCAGGGTCGTCCCCTGCTGCGCGGCCGGAGCCTGGATGGCGAGCAGCACGCCCGCGAGCACGAAACCGGTGAGCACACGCCTCATCATGGATTCCTCCTTGGCGTCCGCGCCCGGGCGCGGCGGAGCCTCGCTAAAACTCGGCGGGAGCCCCAATCGGGTACTGCTCCACGTCGAGGACCGACCCGTTGACAATCGCGCTCTGATCGGAGGCGAAGTATTCGGCCGCGCGGGCCACTTCGTTCGGCGTGAGCAGACGGCCGAACGGCGCCATGCCGATGGCTTTCTCCACCCAACCCTCGTCGTGGCCGCTCTCGCGCTGGACGCGCTCCTCCCCTTCGGTGAGCGTCCACCCGACGTTCAGCTGATTCACCCGGATGCCGTACTTGCCGAGCGCCGCCCCCGCGTTCCGCGTCATGGTCATCAGCGCCCCCTTCGACACGGAATACGGCCCGAGATTCGGCGCGCCGATGTATGCGTTGATCGAGCCGATGTTGACGATTGACCCCCCGCCGTGGGTCTTCATCGATTTCACCGCTTCCTGCAGGCACAGAAAGGGGGCGCGGAGGTTCACCGCCATCATGGTGTCCCAGAACTCGACCGAGGCGTCCTCGATGTATCCACGCGCCGTGTTCCCCGCGTTGTTGACGAGCACGTCGATGCGCCCTCCCCACTCGACGGTGAACCGCACGATCCCCCGGCAGACCTCGGGGTCCGTCAGGTCGCCGCCTGTTGACGCGGCGTCATGACCGCCGTCCCGAAGCCGCTGGGCTGCCTTGCCGGCATCCGCCTCGTCGCGCCCGTGAATGACCACCCGCGCGCCAAGGGAGGCGAAATGCTCGGAAATGGCAAAGCCGATTCCGGAGTTCGCTCCAGTGACGAGCGCGACCTTCCCTTTCAGTGATGACATGCGTCTGGACCCTCTTTTCAATCGCTGCCCGGCAGCAGCACTGACTTGATCACGTTCCGTTCGGACATTGCCTCGAACGCCTCGCGCCACCCCTCGAGGGGTACACGCATCCCCACGATCCGTTCCGGAAGCGTGACCCCGCGGTCGAGAAGGTGGATGACGCGTTCCCAGACGGGGTAGTTGTGGCTGAACGAGCCCTGAATGCGGATGTTCCGGTGCACGACCGGGTTCATGTCGATCTGGAAGGGCTCGGGCGACCACCCTACTTTGGTGACCTGCCCGCCCGGGCGAGTGATGCGAATCGCGTCCTCGAGCGGCTGACTGGCGCCTGTGGCATCGCAGACCAGATCGGCGCCCCCCCGGGTGAGGTCCCGCACCACTTCAGCGAGGTCGTCTGTCTGAACATCGACCGTATGCGTTGCACCAAGCGCGCGTGCTGTCTCGAGCCGCGGGGCGTCGCCAGCCACGCCGGTCACGATCAGCGGCATGGCGCCGGAGAGGGCGGCCATGCGGGTGCAGAGGAGGCCGATAGGCCCAGGCCCCAGCACCACGACTGCGTCCCCCGGGCGGATCGCGGAGTTCACGCACATGGCCTGGAACGCCACAGCGTGTGGTTCCGCGAGGCAGGCGATCTCGAACGGCAGCGAATCGGGGATGTGGTGCAGGCAGCGGGCGGGCACCCGTACCCAGCGCGCCATGGCGCCGTCGAGCCCGTAGCCGAAACCCAGGCGAGCCTGACACAGGTTGTACGAGCCGGTACGGCACATCATGCACTCGCCGCAGATCTGCGCGGCCGTCTCGCTGACGACGCGGTCCCCCTCGCGGAAGCCGCGGACGCCGGGACCGGCGTGCGCAATCGTGCCGCCGAACTCGTGCCCGAGGACCACCGGCACGTTCACCGGCCAGGAGTGGGTGTTGTGTGACTGGTGGATGTCGGAGCCGCACACGGAGACCCCGCCCACCTGCAGGAGCACCTCTCCCTCGCGTACTTCGGGAACCGGAACCTCGCGCAGCTCGACCGCGTGCGGACGGAGCGCGTAGTGAACGATCGCCGGTTGGGTCGCTGTCGGCATCCGGCAAGAATATCATCGCGAATCGGCGAACCAACGACGATCCGGCACGCCTCCAGAGGGCGCTCTGGAAGGGCCGGCTGGGGTAGGATGTGCGGCACACGGAGGAGAGATGCTGAACCCTGCAGGCTGCTACGACCGGGCGCTCGCGCGACTCTCGCGGCGCGATTTGCTGAAGCTGGCCTCGGTAATGGGGGCAGCGGCCCTCGCCCGTCCGGCAACCGCAGGGAGCGTGCAGGGGAGGCCTTTCTTCACCGGCTATCCTTTCTCGCTGGGCGTTGCCTCCGGCGACCCGCTCCCCGACGGCGTCGTCCTCTGGACGCGGCTGGCGCCGCGGCCGCTGGAAGGGGGCGGCATGCCGATGGTTCCCGTGCCGGTCGAGTGGGAGGTGGCCCGCGACAGCGCCTTTCGGTCGGTGGCACGGAAGGGGGAGGCGATCGCGCGGCCGGAGCTCGGGCACAGCGTGCACGTCGAGCTCGGCGGACTCGAACCCGGCCGGGAGTACTGGTATCGATTCCATGCGGGTGGGGAGGTGAGCCAGGTCGGCCGGACGAAGACGGCCCCGGCAGCCGGGGCGCCCGTCGATGCGCTGCGCTACGGCGTCTGCGGCTGCAGCCATTTCGAGACCGGGTATTTCACCGGCTACAGGCGAATCGCACAGGAGGCCTTCGATTTCGTCTTCCACACCGGCGATTACATCTACGAATCGCGCGCGGACGGGGGGCGGAACGACGGGCGCGTACGCCAGCACCAGGGTGACGAGATCTACACGCTGGATGACTACCGGAGGCGGTACGGCCAGTACAAGTCCGACCCCGACCTGATTGCCGCGCACCGCTCGGCGCCGTTCATCGTGAGCTGGGACGATCACGAAACCGAGAACAACTACGCCGGCGAGCTGGACGAGAACGGTACGCCGCCCGCCATCTTCCTGCTCCGGCGTGCCGCGGCCTACCAGGCCTACTACGAGCACATGCCCCTGCGCGCGGCTTCGTTCCCGTCCGGTCCGCACATGCGGATCTACCGGCGGCTGCATTTCGGCGATCTCATCGACTTCACTGTGCTCGACACCCGGCAGTGGCGGTCCGATCAAGCCTGTGGCGACGGGCTCAGGAACTGCCCGGAGGCGCACGACGCGGCGCGCACGATGCTTGGAGCGGAACAGGAGCGGTGGCTTTTCGAGAATCTCGCGACCGCCAGAGCCAGGTGGACGGTGCTCGGGCAGCAGGTCTACTCGTTTGCGCGCGACTTCGTGAACGTGAATCCGGAGGCCCGGTTCAACATGGATGTGTGGGATGGATACGCCCCCGCGCGCAACCGGCTGTATTCGAGGTTGACGGAGACCGGCGCGCCCAATCCGGTGGTCCTCTCCGGCGATGTTCACGTTCATTTCGGCGCCGACTTGAAGATGGACTACACGGACCCGCGCTCGGCGACCGTCGGGGTCGAGTTCACGAACACCTCCATCAGCGCGGGCGGCGATGGCGCCGAGGTTGCCGCCAACTGGGAACAGATCAGGAGTGCCAACCCGCACATCCGGTATCACAGCGCCAGGCGTGGATACATCGCCTGCACGGCGACTCCGTCGTCCATGCGCGCCGATTTCAAGGTGCTCGACCGGGTGACGGTGAACGACCTGCCCGTGCGGATCGGCGGATCGCTCGTCGTCGAGGCCGGACGTCCGGGAAGCCATCCCGCCTGACGGCCTGCCCTCGCCTTGACAACCCCGAACAGCGCGAATAGGGTTCGGAACGATGCATGTTCATCGTCCGGCGGAACCTCGTGTCGTCGGCAGGGGGGTCAATCAGGGTTATCTTGCCGGCGATGAGCTCGCTTCGCTGGCCAGGGCCGGACTGGCGGCGCTTCCGGTGGATGGTCGCCGGGTGCTCGTGCTCATCCCGGACGGCACGAGGACGATGCCCATGCCGCTGCTGTTCGAGATCCTCGAGCGGGAGCTGGGGCCGCGGGTAGCCGCGCTCGATTTCCTGATTGCGCTGGGCACCCACACGCCGATGACAGACGAGCAGATCGAGCGGCACGTCGGCCGGCCGGTGCGCGGCGGGATGGCCGGGACGCGCCAGATCTTCAACCATCGCTGGGACGACCCTTCGACATTCGCGACGCTGGGGGTCATCCCTGCCGCGGAGATCGCGGAGCTGACAGGCGGCCGCCTGCGGCAGGACGTGCCGGTGGCTCTGAACCGCCTGCTCGTGGAGTACGAGCACGTCCTGATCTGCGGGCCCGTGTTCCCGCACGAGGTGGTTGGCTTCTCCGGCGGCACCAAGTACCTGTTCCCCGGGGTGGCTGCCGCAGAGATCATTCACTTCACGCACTGGCTCGGTGCGCTGATCACGAGCTACGACGTGATTGGCACAGCGAATACCCCGGTGCGTGCCGTGATCGATCGCGCGGCAAGCCTGCTCGACACGCCGATTTCGCTGCTGGCCGTGGTGGTGACCCACGACGGAGTGGCTGGGCTGTTCTGCGGCGATACGGCGGAGAGCTGGCGTCAGGCGGCGGCACTCTCGGCGAGACGCCACGTGGTCTGGCTCGACAAACCTTACGAACGTGTGCTGGCCGTGATGCCGTCGATGTACGACGACTTGTGGACCGCGTCGAAGGGCATGTACAAGATCGAGCCCGCCGTGGCTGACGGTGGCGAGGTTGTCATCTATGCGCCGCACGTCACGGAAGTGAGCTACGTTCACGGCCGGCTGCTCGACGAGGTCGGCTACCACTGCAAGGACTATTTCCTCTCGCAGTGGGACCGATTTCGCGACTACCCCTGGGGGATTCTGGCGCACTCGACCCACCTCAAGGGGCTTGGCACGTTCGACCCCGCCACCGGGATCGAGACGCCTCGCATCCGTGTGACGCTGGCAACCGGGATTCCACGCGAGCGGTGCGAACGGATCAATCTGGGTTATCTGGATCCCGCGGAGGTCGATCGAGCCGCCTGGCAGGGGCGGGAGGGCTGGCTGGTAGTCCCCCGCGCCGGTGAGATGCTGTACCGGGTCGGCCGGCCTCCGGTCTAAGGGGAGGAATCGAACCAATGCCCAACTCCCAACTTCCAAGGCCCAACTTCCAACGCTCGGGCGACTCCACCGATCATTCAGCTTGCGAGTTGGGAGTTGGGAGTTGGGAGTTGGAGGTTGGGAGTTGGGCGTTGGGCGTTGGAAGTTGGGAGTTGGGCGTTGGGAGCGGCCCCACGCGCTGTGATCGCGGCGCACCACGTGGGAAACTGCGGGGCACGGAGCAGGCGGAGCGCTCGGAGCAGGGCACATCACGGAGACGCGGAGTCACGGAGACGAACCCACGCCAGGGCCTCCGTGTCTTCGTGCCTCGTGGCGTGCTCTTCTCCGTGACCTCCGCCCCCTCGTTCATCACTGTCCTGTCTACGTGACAGTTTCTTGAGAGTTGGGAGTTGAGAATTGGGAGTTGAGCTTGCTGACCCCCAGGTGATCTGATGTGGCAGATCGTGCTCGGCTATCTCGCCGGATCCCTCCCGTTCGCCTATCTG
>JACCXG010000356.1 GCA_013697225.1 Acidobacteriota bacterium | reverse complement strand
CGGAAATACCAGAACGCCCTGAACCCCATTACGACCATCGCGATGCTCGGCTTCCACGCCGGCGCCGTCGCGGCGTTCTTCTACATCGACGCCGGTGCCATCCTGACCGCGCTGATCCTCTACTGCGTAGCCGGCATGCTGGGGATCGGCATGTGCTATCACCGGCTGCTGACGCACCGCGGCTATAAGACACACAGGTGGCTGGAGTACTTCCTGACCTGGTGTGGGACCCTGGCGCTCGAGGGTGGTCCGATCTTCTGGGTCGCCACGCATCGCATTCACCACCAGCACTCTGACGTGGAGGGAGATCCCCACTCGCCGCGCGAGGGAACATGGTGGGCGCACATGGGCTGGATCCTCCACGGCGCCGGCATGCACCACGACTCGTCGGTACTCGCGCGGTACGTCCCGGATCTCGCGCGTGACCGCGTCCACGTGGCGCTCTCCAAATGGCACTGGACGTCCAACGTGATCGTCGGTCTCGGCCTGCTGGCGTATGGCGGCGTCCCCTACGTCCTGTGGGGCATCTTCTTCCGCACCACGCTTGGCCTTCATGCAACGTGGCTCGTGAACTCCGCCACGCACAAGTGGGGGTCCCGTCGCTTCGAAACCCGCGATGATTCCACCAACAACTGGTGGGTGGCGCTGCTGACATTTGGAGAGGGCTGGCATAACAACCACCATGCCCACCCGACCAGCGCTCGTCACGGGCTTGCGTGGTACGAGATGGATCTCAACTGGATGGGCATCCGAACGCTTCAGGCACTGGGCCTCGCCTGGGATATCAAGCTGCCGCGCGGACGGCAGGCCGGTCAAACGGAGCCCAACGAGCCGCCCGAGCTCAATCCCGTGTCTCAGTAGGGCGCGATGGCCGCCCGTGCACTGCTCGTCGCCATCATCATCCCCTGCTACATCCCGACCTCCGCGCAGGCGGATCTCCTGGCCGAGACGCTGGCCCCTCTCGGCCCAGACCCGCAGCGACTACGAAGTGATTGCCGTGGACGATGGCTCGCCGATTGCGGTCGAGCCGATTGTCAGGCTCCACCCGGCCGCCGCCACCGTACGACAGCCGAACGGCGGGTCCGCCCTGGCGCGGAACACGGGCATCGCGACGAGCCGCGGGGAGTATCTGGTCTTCCTCGATGCCGACGACCACCTGCTGCCACTGGGGCTTGAAGCGGGCTTTCTGGACTGCCTTGTCGAGAACGTCGAGGATCGACTCCGCGCCGGGGAATTCGAGCGCGCGCGCCGGAGTGCACGCCTGCTCGCAGAAGAAAGCCCCGAGCGCTGGCAGAGACTGCTGTCGCGCCGGGGCAGCAGCAGCACCTTGCCGGAGCTGGGGGAGATTGCGTCAGGGGATGTTCCCAGCGAAGCGCCACCGGAGGCCGGGAGCACGTCCGATACGCGCTCGATACAATAAGAGGAGTCGTCAACACGAGCTGCGCTGCCGGGCTCTCGAGGAAGCCCTCATCAGTCAGCAAGGGAGAGGATCGATGGACAACCGCCGGACGTTTCTCAAGTCTCTGATTGCCGCCGGCGCCGTGGCGCGCCTGCCCTCAACGGCTGATGCGGCGGCGCAGGGTGCCGCGGCGGGCGGGGCTCCCAAGCGCACGGGCATGCGAAAGTCCGTGCTCGTCACGATGCTGCCTCGCGACCTCTCGTACGAGCGCCGGTTTGCGCTCGCACGGGAAGTCGGCTTCGAGGCGATTGAGATGCGGACCATCACCAGCGAGGGGGAGGCTGCGGAGGTCAAGGAGGCGTCCCAGAAGACCGGACTGCCGGTGCACTCCGTCATGAACGTCGATCATTGGGACCTGCCGCTGTCGAGTTCCGACCCTGACGTCGTGCAGCGCAGCGTCCGCGGCATGGAAACGTCGCTTCGGAACGCCGTTCTCTGGGGTGCGGACACCGTGCTGCTCGTCCCCGCCGTTGTCGATGCGAACACCTCGTACAAGGATGCGTGGACGCGCTCCCAACAGGTCATCCGGGAGCGGCTCGTGCCCAAGGCCGCAGAGATGAAAGTCGTGATCGCCATCGAAGAGGTCTGGAACAAGTTCCTGCTCAGCCCTCTGGAGTTCGCGCGCTACGTGGACGAGTTCGAATCCCCCTGGGTCAAGGCGTACTTCGATGTCGGCAACGTGGTCCTCTATGCCTTCCCGCAGGACTGGATCCGCACGCTCGGCCCGCGCATCGTCAAGGTGCACGTCAAGGATTTCAGCTTCGATCGGCGGAACGGACGGTTTGCCTGGAACAACCTGGGTGAGGGAGACATCGACTGGCCGGAGGTCCGTCGTGCGCTGGGAGAGATCGGCTACGCCGGCGACGTCACGACGGAACTGTCGGGCGGGGATGCCGCGTATCTGAAGGACGTGTCCACGCGGCTGGATCGCATCTTCGCCGGACAGGCGCCGGTCCCGAAGGCGCCGGTCCCGAAGGCGGGATAAGGGAGAGCCTAGGCAGGCTGCCAGCTGACCAGGTGGTGCGCTACGGCATAGCGCACCAGCTCGGCGCTCGTGCGCATCGACATCTTCTCGAGGATGCGGGCGCGGTACGTGCTGACGGTCTTCACACTGAGCCTCAGCTCCTCCGCAATTTCGGTCACGGTGCGGCCCCGTCCCATCAGGCAGAGCACCTGATACTCGCGTGCCGATAGGGTCTCGTGCGGCAGGGGAGTCGTCACTTCCCCCGGCGGGAGCTGGGCGCCTGCCGGAACGTACTGCTCCCCGGCAAGGCTCGCCCGGGCAGCCCTGATGATCTCGTGCGGCGGGCTCCCCTTGGACACGTATGCGTGGGCCCCCGCCTGCATTGCGTGATGGGCGAACTGTGCTGCAGGATGCATGCTGACGACGAGCACGGGGACTGCGGGAAAGCTCTGACGCAACTCGCGCAGCAGCACGGTGCCGTCCTGGTCCGGCAACGAGATATCCAGCAGCACCAGGTCCCATGGTGACTCGCGCATCTGCTCCATGGCGGCGGCTGCACGTGCAGCCGTTTCCAGGTGCGCATCGGCAATTGCGGCAGACAGCACCCGCACGAGCCCCTCTCTGACGATCGGGTGGTCATCGACGATGAGGATCCTAGGCATGGTTTCCTTGGGTCTGGAGCACTGGTTCAAGGGGCAGGCTGACGACGAGCCGTGTGCCGCCTGTTCGCATCCGGGTGACGTAAATCTGCCCGTCGAGGGCAGCCGCGCGCTCGCGCATCGTGAGAAGGCC
>JACCXG010000324.1 GCA_013697225.1 Acidobacteriota bacterium | reverse complement strand
GTGCGGCGGCCGTCCTGCTGTTCCCGTATGCCGCGTCGGCTCAGCAGGCGGGCGCACCATCACCACGGCTCGAGCGGCTGGCCGCGCAGATGGTCAATGCTCAGCAGACCAACGTTCCTCCTGAGGTCCAGCGTGCCGAAGCCGCCGTGGAGCGCGCCGTCCGCCGCTTCCGGATGGGCGTCCAGGGGGGTGTGGGTATCGACCCTGAGCTCATCATGTTCGGCGCGCACGGCGCGTTCGGCCCCTTCTTCGCGCCCACCCTCGAGTTCCGGCCCGGCGTCGAGATCGGGATTGGCGAGGTGACCACGGCCCTGTCAATCAACCTCGACGTGCTGTACACCCTTCCGGGTGCGACTCGCGGAACGCGCTGGACGCCGTATATCGGAGCCGGCCCCAACTTCTCCCTCAGCCATCGCTCGTTCGAAGCGGATGACGACTTCGATCGCTTCGATTTCAGCGACACCAGCTTCCAGGGAGGCTTCAACTTCATCGCCGGCGCCCGTGCCCAGAACGGCATGTTCCTGGAGCTGAAGGGAACGGCGTATGGGGTCTCGAACATCAGGCTGCTCGTGGGCTTCAACTTCTAGCCACGTCGCTCGATAACGCCCTCCTGACGCGTGGGCGGCCTTCCCGGGAACTTGACGTAGAAACTCGAAACCCGAGTCCGTCAAGCCCTCTGATCCCCAGCCCCGTCCTGGCGCGGGGGTGATCCAACTGGACTTGCGATGCCGAGTGATTCCGGCATCGCAAGTACGCAAAGATCGCCCGTCGCTCATGCTCCTGAAACAGTACTACCTGAACTGCCTCGCCCATGCCTCCTATCTCATAGGCGACACGACCGGCGGCGCCGCCGTCGTCGTGGATCCACAGCGCGACATCCAACGGTACCTGCAGGATGCGGCGGAAAACCGGTTGCGGATCCGGCACGTGTTCCTCACGCACTTTCACGCGGATTTCATCGCCGGTCACCTCGAGCTGCGGGCCCGCACAGGGGCGCAGATCCACCTGGGGGCCCGGGCAGAAGCCGAGTACCCCTTTGTTCCCATGGCGGACGGAGAAAGCCTGCACCTCGGACGGGTGCGGCTGACCGTGCTCGAGACACCCGGCCACACGGTCGAGTCGATTTCGATCCTGGTGTTCGATCTGGACCGTGACGCGGAGCGGCCACATGCAGCGCTCACCGGCGACACGCTCTTCATCGGTGATGTGGGCCGGCCGGATCTGCGGGCCTCGCTCGGCTGGTCGGCAGAGGAGCTGGGCCGCCTGCTTTATCAATCCATTCACACTAAGCTTCTGCCGTTGCCCGACAGCACGCTGATCTACCCCGCGCACGGCGCGGGTTCGCTCTGCGGAAAGAACCTGAGCTCGGAAACGGTCTCCACACTCGGCGAGCAACGCCGCGTGAACTACGCCCTCCAGCCGATGACCCAGGAAGAGTTTCTCCGGCTGGTGACGACGGACCAGCCTGACGCGCCGCCCTACTTCACGTATGACGCCGTGCTGAATACGAAGGAGCGCCCCACCCTGCAAAGGGTGCTCGAGCGCGAACTGAAGCCCCTGACCCTCGAGGGGCTCCTCGTGCTGCAGGAAGCGGGGGTGCAGGTTCTAGACGTCCGCGAGCCTGCGGAGTACGCGCGGGCTCACCTGACTGGCAGTTTGAATATCGGACTCGGAGGCGCGTACGCGACCTGGGCCGGCACCGTCCTCGACCGCGAGACACCACTGGCCCTCATTGCCGATCCAGGGCGCCAGGAAGAGGCTGCGCTGCGGCTGGGCCGCATCGGGTTCGACAATGTCGTCGGCTATCTCGAGGACGGCATCACCGCGCTCGAAGATCACCCCGGCCTGCTTACCGGGACCGAGCGCGTCACACCGGCCGAAGCCGCAAAGGCGATCGCGTCCTCCGCGAAGCCGCTCATTCTGGACGTGCGACAACCCACAGAGTGGCAGCAGGCGCACATCGAGGGCAGCGTGAACATCCCGCTGAACCGGCTGAAGGAGCGCCTGGGCGATCTGCCACGGGATCGGCCGATGCTCGTGCACTGTGCCGGCGGATACCGTTCGTCCATCGCGGCGGGCCTGCTCCAGCACGCGGGTGTGGAGGGCGTAACCGAGCTTCAGGGTGGGCTGAGTGGCTGGGAAGGCGCGGGATTGCCGGTCAGGAGCTCGCCTGAATACCCCGCTGATCTGCCGGAGGGGTTCCAGTATCAGGCGGACTTCATCAGCCCTGATGAGGAACAACCTTTCGACCGCGATTGGGGCTGTAAGGTTCGAGACGTTCGAGATGCGCGGGGTCGTCGCGCGGCGGCGCGTGAAGTTCTATGGCGCGGTCCACGACAACGGCACGCCTCGAAGGGGCCGAACGACTGATAGTGGTGGTCAACCCTGTCGTGGGCCAGACGTTCGGCGGTGTGCTGCG
>JACCXG010000293.1 GCA_013697225.1 Acidobacteriota bacterium | reverse complement strand
CAACCCAAGCGGTGGAAATCTACAGCCTGTCGGAGCTGAGATCCGGCGCCACGTTCGATCGAGGAGGATCCGTTTCGCATATGGCAACTGAAGAAACCCAGAGCAACATCCCACAAGGAGGTGACGCGACCAGGAAGGCTGAAAAGTCCACGGGCTTCTCCCCGCACGACGATCAGGTCGATCCACAGGAATACGCTCTCCTTCTGGACCTTTACGATAGCAGCTTCCGCAACATCGCGGAAGGCGAGGTCGTCAAGGGCACCGTACTCAAAGTCACCGCTTCCGAAGTGATCGTCGACGTCGGTTACAAGTCCGAGGGCATCATCGCCATCGACGAGTTCATCGACGAAACCGGGCAGGTTGGCGTGCAGCCCGGCGATATCGTCGACGTACTGCTCGAGCGCACCGAAGACCGCGACGGCTACGTCGTCCTCTCGCGCGAAAAAGCCGAGAAGATGAAGATCTGGGACGACGTGGAAAAGGCGTATGCCGAGCGCAAGGTCGTCATCGGACGCGTCATCGAGCGGATCAAGGGAGGCCTCGCGGTGGACATCGGCGTCCGCGCGTTCCTGCCGGGCTCGCAGATCGACGTCCGCCCTGTTCGAAACCTCGACGCGCTCCGCGGCCAGGAGCTGCGCATGCGCGTCATCAAGGTGAACAAGAAGCGCGGCAATATCGTGCTCTCCCGCAAGGTCCTGCTGGAAGAGGAGAACGCGGAGAAGAAGAAGCACACGCTCGACACGCTGGCCGAGGGCAAGGTCCTCCGCGGTGTGGTCAAGAACATCACCGACTACGGTGCGTTCATCGACCTCGGCGGGATCGACGGGCTGCTGCATATCACCGACATGTCGTGGGGCCGCGTGTCGCACCCGTCAGAGCTCTTCAAGGTCAACGAAGAGATCGACGTCATCGTGCTGAAGTACGACCCCGCCACCGAGCGGGTGTCGCTCGGCCACAAGCAGCTGATGAACGACCCCTGGTCGAACGTCAACGAGCGCTACCCCGTTGGCGCGCGCATGAGCGGCAAGGTCGTGAGCCTGACCGATTACGGCGCCTTCGTGGAGCTCGAGGCCGGGGTCGAGGGGCTCATCCACGTGAGCGAGATGTCCTGGAGCAAGCGCGTCAAGCACCCCTCCAAGATGCTGAACGTCGGCGATACCGTGGACGCGATGGTGCTCGGCGTCGACCCGGGCGCGCGGCGGATTTCCCTTGGTCTGAAGCAGGTCGAGAGCAATCCGTGGCACGAGCTGTCGGAGAAGTATCCGATCGGCACGACGATCAACGGCAAGGTCCGCAACCTCACCGAGTTCGGCGCGTTCGTCGAGGTCGAAGAGGGCATCGACGGTCTGATTCACATCTCGGACATGTCCTGGAGCAAGCGGCTGAAGCACCCCTCCGAGGTGCTGAAGAAGGGGGACGACGTCCACGCGATGGTGCTGAACATCGACGCGGAGAACCAGCGGCTCTCGCTGGGGCTCAAGCAGCTTCAGACCGACGTATGGGACGAGTTCTTCAGCCAGCACAACGCCGGGGACGTCGTCGAGGGGAAGGTGGTCCGCCTGACCAACTTCGGCGCGTTTGTCGAGCTGGTCGAGGGGATCGAAGGGCTCATCCACGTCTCGGAGTTCGACGATTCACACCATGCGGGCAAGGAAGAGAAGCTCGAGCTGAAGGTGGGCGACAGCTACCAGATGAAGCTCATCAAGCTGATTCCGGCGGAGCGGAAGATCGGATTGAGCATCCGCGCGCTCAAGAGCGACGAGTTCCGCGCCGACTGGGAGGCGTACACCGAGACGACCGGCCGTCCGGAAGTAACGCTGGGAGATCACTTCAAGCACCAGCAGTGAAGCGGCGCAGGGCGGAGGAGGCTCCGCCCTGTGTTTTCCTTCGCGATGGATTTGCATCACGTGCCCGGCGCGCGTGAGGCTCGAGACGAAAGGGCCCCTGATGAACACCGGCAGCATGACGAAAGCCGAACTCGTCGAGGAAGTGTCGCGTGTTTCCGACCTGACGAAGAAGCATTCCGAAGTGATCGTGGATACGGTGTTCAAGAGCATCATCGATGCGCTCCATCGCGGCGAGAAGATCGAGCTTCGCGGGTTCGGCAGCTTCCGGCTCCGGCGCAGGGAACCCCGGAAGGGACGTAACCCGAAGACCGGCGACAAGGTAGACGTTCCGCCCAAGAAGGTGCCGTACTTCAAGCCCGGGAAGGAGCTGAAAGAGCTCATCAACCGGGAGTCCGATGCGTCTGCCTCCGCACCGCCCGCCCCTGTGGTGGTCGTGGACGTGGACGCCGCAGGCGTGTGACGCTCGATCGGCTCTGGACCCCCTGGCGGCTTGCTTACGTGACGGGCGCCGCCAAATCGGCCGACTGCGTGTTCTGCGCCGCCCTGGCCGACAATGATGCCGACGCGCTCATCGTCTTCCGCGGCGCCACCTGCTTTGTCATCCTCAACCTGTTCCCCTACAACAACGGGCACCTGATGGTCGTGCCGAACCGTCACATCGCTTCGCTCGTCGAGGCGACGACGGAGGAGCTCGGCGAGCTGATGGTGCTCGCCCGGCGATCCGAGATCGCACTGCGGGAAGCGTTCGAGCCCCAGGGCATCAACATGGGACTCAACCTCGGCAAGGCTGCCGGGGCCGGCGTGCTCGACCATTTGCACCTGCACGCCGTGCCGCGCTGGACGGGCGACACGAACTTCATGACGATCGTCGGCGAGACCCGTGTGCTTCCGCAGGAACTGCCGGTCACGGCGGACAAGCTGCGGCCGATCTTCGCGCGGCTCGCAGAGAACCGCTGACCCTCGGCGGACGAGCTGATACTGCTTCGAACGGCGT
>JACCXG010000278.1 GCA_013697225.1 Acidobacteriota bacterium | reverse complement strand
GGCGTTGCGACGGCCATTCCCGGAGAAAGCGATCCGGTCACAAGCATCCATCGCGCTGACAAGGCGCTCTATCAGGCCAAGCGTGCCGGCAGGAACAGGGTGGCGGCGTACGATCCTGCCCGGTACGACCTGGAGATGCTGCCGGCCCGCCTGGCCCACAGCGCCTGACGCTTCCCGGTTGATCAGTTCCTCGGTGCGGACCGCGTCGGGGGGCGGCAGGCGTCCTTCGTTCAAGAACCGCCGCACGTTGGAGTACGAGGCGGAGCGGCACGCCGGACGCATCCACGACGGTGCCTGACAGCACACCCCCCGATGAGGAGACTAGGGTCATCGACGTGCGAGCCGAAGTGCCTGTGCTCACCACGGCCGCGAGCACCACGGACACACGATGAGCGAGAGTACGAGTGCAGGCTTGAACGTACGCATGGCGCACCTCCGCGCATCGCCGGCAGTGCCGGGGGTGCCCCTGTCAGGATGTCAGGACTGGCAGCGGCTGTCCACCCCGGGTGGGGGGAGCATGCCTTCGAGCGCTCCTTTGATCGACATTCGGGAGCCTTGCGGAACTGGTCCCGCCCGGGTGGGGTGCATGCGCGGGCTCACGGAGCCTCCCTGTTCCGGACGAGCGCAGCATCTCCAGATGATCGGCAGGCCCGGCAGTTTCTTCCCAAACACCCGCAAGAAACCTCCGCCAGTGCTCTCACACCAGCTCCCCACCCGATGCGCCCGTCGCGCGCTACGAGCAGACGCTGACCATTCCGCAGTTCCTCGACACCAAAAAGATCAGCGCCTCGCACCGTCACGGGTTGCTGCAGCTGACGCTGCCTCTGAAGGAGAGCGTCAAGCCGCGCCGCGTCGAGTCCTGACGGGAGGAGCAGAAGCGGCTGGCCGCCTGAGGTCGGCAGCGGCGCGCCTTCGGGCGCTCGGTCCCCTTTTTTGTACACGAGCGGCTGCCGAGCCATTCCAGGCGAGGTGCTGGAAAGGCATCGCGTGGTACACTAAGCGTTTTGCTCCGCAGCGTGCCGTGGGCACAGCCGGTTGAACGAGGTCGCATGGACGAGGGCTTCATGCGCGAGGCGCTGGCACAGGCACTCGAGGGCCGGGGCCACGGCGAAGTCCCCGTCGGCGCCATCGTCGTGCTCGACGGGCGGGTGATTGGCGCCGGCTTCAATGAGCCCATCCGGGTGAGCGACCCGACGGCCCACGCCGAGATCGTTGCGATCAGGGCCGCGGCAAAATGGCTCGGCAATTACCGGCTCACGGGGGCTGAGCTGTTCGTCACGATCGAGCCGTGTCAGATGTGCGTCGGGGCGATGGTGCATGCGCGGATTGCGCGGGTCGTGTACGGGGCGCGCGAGCCCCGGGCGGGCGCGATAGAATCAGCGATGCGGGCGCACGAGCATCCCTGGCTGAATCACCGGCTGACCGCACGTGGCGGGGTGCTCGAAGCGGAGTGCCGGGCAGTGATTCAGGAGTTCTTCGAGGGGCGTCGCGCGAAGGAGCCGCCGGGTTCCTGAGGCGGTCCGCGCGTCCGCGGCACCGTCAGCCGTGCGCCTTGTCAGTTCGAATACGGAGAGGTACCGAAGTGGTCGTAACGGGGGCGCCTCGAAAGCGTCTTGTCGGGTAACCGGCACGTGGGTTCGAATCCCACCCTCTCCGCCATCAATTTCAGCCAAATCCCATAGGAAAAACGCACAGCAGCCGTAAGGTTTCGGCCGCTGTACTCGTTTTGTACCTTGTGGGCCGTTTTCGGCCCCGGAGGGAGCATGCTGAACCTCTACCGCCGGCACCAGCCGCCCTGCCGGTACGCGTCACGCCGCTACCGCAACTGCAACTGTCCGATCTGGGTCCAGGGGTCACTCCGCGGGGAGTACATCCGCCGCGCGTTGGATCTGCGATCCTGGTCTGCTGCTACCGACCTCGCCCGTGACTGGGAAGCCGCGGGCGAAATCGGAGTGGTCAAGAAACCCGACATCCCGACCATCGCGGAGGCGGTCGAACGCTTCCTCGCCGACGTCAAGGCCCAACAGCTCAGCGGAGAGACGATCCGGAAGTACGAGAACCTCCTGAACCGGCGCTTCCTGCCATGGTGCGAGTCCAAGGGTCTCAGGTACTTGAAGCAGCTCGGGGTCGAGGAGATGCGTCAGTTCCGGGCCGGGTGGACCGACAGCGCGAACTACGCGACGAAGAACCTTGAACGGCTTCGGGCGTTCTTTCGGTTCTGTATGCACGACGACTGGATTGCCAGGAATCCCGCTCGCGCGGTAAAGGCACCCAAAGTGACCGACACGCCCACGTTGCCGTTCTCGCGGGCGGAAATCAAACGCATCGTCGACGCGTGCGATCGCTACGCCGGCAATCAGGATCGGCTCCGGGCGTTCGTCCTCGTCATGCGTCACTCGGGGCTGCGCATCGGCGACACCATCGGGCTCGCCGAGGACCGGATCAAGGGCAACAAGCTGTTGCTTTACACCGCCAAGACGGGCACACCGGTGTACGTTCCGCTCCCACCAGTCGTGATGGAGTCGCTCCAGAAGATTGGGCCGGCAACCAATGGTCGCTTCTTCTCCACAGGCAATGCCAAGCCCCAGACGGCCCGGTCGAACTGGTCACGCTACCTGGATTCCCTTTTCGAGTTGGCGAACATCCAAGGTGGACACTCTCACCGGTTTCGCGACACGTTCGCTGTCGAGTTGCTGCTGGCGGGAACGCCGCTCGAGAGCGTGTCCGTTCTGCTTGGACACTCGTCCGTCAAGATCACGGAGAAGCACTACAAGCCGTGGGTTCGCTCGCTTCAGCGCAAGCTCGAGCAAGAGGTGCAACGTGCGTGGGGCGCCGCGTAGCGTGCGCCCCGCGATCAAGCGACCCGAGAGGGCGGCAGGTCGGGAGTCAGGAGAACCTCCCGACCGCCCGCCTTGACGCTTGCCACTCAGTTTGGTCTGGCAGCCAGGGCTGCGTTGTTACCGAACCATTGTGAGGGGAAACGACTTACGCGGCCGCGGAGTCTTGGGGCTCCGCGTCTTCGACGTTGACGACATCGGCGCACGTGATGGCCCGTTTGACGAACACAATGCCGGGTATGCCGCTGTCGTATTTCTCGGCCGGAACGACAGGCACGCCGTCCGGGCCATGATCCCTGAACATCCCAGCGAACAGTTCCGTGAACATCTCATACTCGCGAGACGCGAAGATGCAGTGCCGGTCCGCGTCTTTCGCGAACCTGACCAACGCCTTCGTGCGCACCAGCTCCTCGTCGTAGGCCTGCTGCGATTCAGACGGCGCCGACGACAGGCTGCCGTCATGCCCAATCCGCACATACAGCGCCGCCTGCTTACGGCGATCGCGCTCGCCATCCGCCAACTTGCGCGCGCGTCCCCGCCAACTCGCACAGCGTTCCGAATCTCGCCTGCCGATTCGCTCGATGAGCTCGTGCCGGTAGATGTTCATCGCTGTCGCCACATCTGGGGGCAGGTGTGCGGCGGGGGCCGGCGGCGACGTTCCGTTCCAGATGGCCTCGAATCGGCGCTCGTTCACATCCAGCAACCATTCCATGATCATGGTCACCAGGTGCTTGCACTCGTGTACGGCAAGCGAGCGCCGCACATCATCAGTCCAAGGCAGGATACTGTCGCGTACCAGAGCGAGCACGAACGCTTTTGCGCATTCCTCCTGCGCCAGCATTGCGAGAGCGACGCCGGTGGAAGCCCGGTGCACCGTGCCCACTCCGTCTCTTCCAGCAGCCACTCGCCGTTTTCGATGCAGGCGGTAATCGATCGCTGAAACCGCGCTATGTCTATCGCCATTCCCGCACCCCGTCCAAGGAAATAACCTCGCCAGACCGTGGTCAAGCCATGTGACGCGCGTCAGGTCGCCAGCACTCCTTCAGCCGCTTCTTCTT
>JACCXG010000272.1 GCA_013697225.1 Acidobacteriota bacterium | reverse complement strand
CGAATCGGCCCTTCCGGAAACGGTAAAGTAGACGCTCGGTCATCGAGTATTCCCGTGGAGAACTGTGCATGAGCAGGACGCGATCGTGGTGGGCCGCCCTTGGGGTGTCGCTGGCGGTAGTCTGGATGTCGCCTGCGTTCGGCAGAGCCGCGGCAACGTTCGAGCTGCGGGAGAAGGAGCACATCAGCATCATCGGCAACACGCTCGCCGAGCGGATGCAGTACGACGGCTGGCTGGAGACCGTGCTCCACGCCCGGTTTCCAAAGCACGAGCTGGTGGTGCGGAACCTCGGCTTCAGCGGCGACGAAATCGCCACCCGTCTGCGGTCGAAGAACTTCGGCACACCGGACGAATGGCTCAGCGGGAAGGCGGAGCCAATCGGCGGCTACGAGGAGAACCGGTTCGAAGGCACCAACACACGGGCTGACGTCGTCTTTGCCTTCTTCGGCTACAACGAGTCCTACGCCGGGCAAGCCGGCCTGGATGAGTTCAAGAAGGGACTGACGGAATGGATGACCCACACCCTGGCCCAGCAGTACAACGGCAGGAGTGCGCCCAGGGTGGTCCTCTTCTCGCCGATCGCCCACGAGAACCTCAGGAACCCGGACCTGCCGGACGGCCGTGAGAACAACGAACGGCTGGCGCTCTACACCACCGCCATGGGGGAGGTCGCCACTGCGCACGGCGTCACCTTCGTGGACCTCTTCAACACCAGCAGGAAGCTCTACGAGGCGGCCAAGTCCCCCCTGACCATGCAGGGAGTGCACCTGAACGCCGAGGGCAACCGCCAGATCGCTCAGGTCATCGACCGGGCGCTCTTCGGGGATCCTCCCGCACACCGGCCGGAATACCTCGAGGGGCTGCGGCAGGCCGTGGTGGACAAGAACATCTACTGGTTCCACCGGTACCGGGTGACCGACGGCTACTCGACCTACGGGGACCGTGCGTTCCTGACGTTCGTCCGCGGGAACCCTCGCAACGTCAACCCGAAGCAGGCCGCGGAGGTCGCCAAGGAAGACATCCTGCCGACCAACTACGACGTCCTGCAGCGCGAGCTTCCCGTGCTAGACGTGATGACGGCAAACCGTGACCGTCGGATCTGGGCTGTGGCGGCCGGATCCGGCGCCAAGGCTGATCCAAAGATCGACGATTCCGACACCCCCCCGTTCATCGACGCGAAGACGAACCTTACGGCCCCGCCGGCGTTCCTCACCGGCGAGGAGTCGCTCACGCGGATGACCGTCGGCGAGGGACTCAAGGTGGAGCTGTTCGCTTCGGAGAAGGAGTTCCCCGAGCTGGTCAACCCTGTCCAGATCGCCTTCGACACGAAGGGACGTTTGTGGGTTGCCTCGTGGAAGAACTATCCGCACTGGCAGCCGAAGACGCCGATGGACGACAAGCTGCTGATCCTCGAGGACACCAACGGCGACGGCAAGGCAGACAAGCGGACGGTGTTTGCGGGAGACCTGAGCAACCCGACAGGTTTCGAGTTCTACAACGGCGGAGTGATCGTTGCCCAGCAGCCGAACCTGGTCTTCCTCAAGGACACCAACGGCGACGACCAGTACGACGTCAAGGAGCTGCTGCTGCACGGGTTCGATTCGGCCGACACCCACCACGCCATCAACAGCTTCACCTTCGATCCCGGCGGTGCGCTCTACATGCAGGAAGGGGTGTTCCATCGCACCCAGGTGGAAACGCCGTGGGGGCCGACCGTGCGCCAGGAGGATGGCGGCGTCTATCGCTTCGAGCCGCGCACGTGGAAGTTCGAGGTGTTCATCCCCTTCAACTTCCCGAACCCTCACGGCCACGTGTTCGACGGCTGGGGGCGGAGCATCGTCTTTGACGCGACCGGCGGCCAGCCCTACTACGGCCCGTCGTTCTCGACGAAGAAGTACTACCCCGCAATGGAAACGCGTCAGGCTCCCGGCCCGGGGAAGGTGCGGGTGCGCCCGGTGGGTGGCGTCGAGCTCCTCTCCAGCCGGCACTTTCCCGAAGCGATGCAGGGCAACATGATCGTGCTCAACACGATTGGCTTCCGGGGCCTCCTCAACTACAGACTGTCGGAAGACGGAGCGGGACTGAAGTCAGAAGAAGTAGAGCCGATTCTGCAGTCGGCCGACGAGAACTTCCGCCCGGTCGACGCCGAGGTCGGTCCGGACGGCGCCCTCTACTTCATCGACTGGCACAACCCGGTGATCGGGCACATGCAGCACAACCTGCG
>JACCXG010000251.1 GCA_013697225.1 Acidobacteriota bacterium | reverse complement strand
GTCGTGAAGCGGCTGTTCGGGTGCGCGGCTTTCTCGGAAGAGGCCGGCGTCCACGGCCGCCCCTGCCAGTCTTCAGCCTGGGCTGGCGGCGGGTCGTCGTGCCCCTCCCACCACGGCGTTCCGTCCGGGCGCAGCGCCACGTTCGTGTAAATGGTGTGGTGCCTGATCATCTCGAAGGCACTCGGGTTCGTGCGGCTGCTCGTGCCGGGCACGACCCCGAAGAACCCCGCCTCGGGATTGATCGCCCACAGCCGCCCGTCCGTGCCGGGCCGCAGCCACGCGATGTCGTCCCCCACCGTCCACGCTTGCCACCCGGGGATTGCCGCCGGGGGGACCAGCATGGCCAGATTCGTCTTCCCCGACGCGGAGGGAAACGCACCCGTCACATAGTGCGTCGTCCCGTGCGGGCTTCTGAGCCCCAGGATGAGCATGTGTTCGGCAAGCCAGCCCTCCTGCCGCCCGAACCAGCTCGCGAGCCGGAGCGCCAGGCACTTCTTCCCGAGCAGGGCGTTCCCCCCGTATCCGGATCCGATGGACCAGACGGCGTTCCGCTGGGGGAAGTGCATGATGAAGCGCCGATCGGGGCTGAGATCCCCAAGCGAATGGAGACACCTGGTGAAGTCGTCGGAGTCTCCCAGCTCATCGATCGCCACCTGCCCCATACGCGTCATCGCGCGCATGTTCAGAACGACGTAACGGCTGTCGGTGATCTCGATGCCGACCTTCGTGAATCGCGAGCCCGGAGGGCCCATCAGGAAGGGGACGACAAAGAGGGTGCGCCCCTGCATCGCGCCGTCGAAGAGAGGCGTGAGCCTGGCCACCGCCGCGGCCGGCGCCATCCAGTTGTTGTTGGGGCCGGCCTCATCCTCTGTGTCCGTGCAGACGAAGGTCAGGTGCTCGGTGCGGGCCACGTCGTGAGGGGCGCTGCGGTGCAGGTAGCAGCCGGGGAGCTTCTCCTGATTCAGCTCGATGAGCTCCCCCGTGGCGAGGCATTCCCGGATGAGCCGTTGTTCTTCAGCCTCGGAGCCGTCGCAGTAGACGACTTCATCCGGACGGGTCAGGCTGCTGATCTCTTCGACCCACTTGCGAATGGCCGGCGTGGCAGGGACCGTCGTCTTGGTCGCCATATGCGGTGGATCGTACCACGCCGCAATGCTCGAGCACGGTCCAGAGCCGGCAGCGGGAAGCGGGAAGCCCTCAGTATTCCCTGAACATCCGCTGGATCTCCTGACGATCCTTCGTGACGGTCAGCGCCAGCATCAGGAGGATCCGCGCCTTGACGGCCGGCAGGTCTTCCGCAGCGATGCGCGTCAGGTCCGGAGCCCGGCCGGCAACGGCAAACGCCTGGACCGTGCGGGCAGGGACGCGCCCGGTCACCGTCCTGCTGCTGATCACCACGCTCACCCCCTTCTCGATGGCGTAGCTGATCCCCTCGTCCTGGCTGCCACTCGTCGCCCCGGCACCGGCCGCGGCAATGACGATGCCCTGGGCCCCGTGATCGGCAAGGGCGCGGATGATGTCGCCGCTCGCATCCTGGTAGACCATGACGATGTCCACGCGCGGCAGGCCCTGGATCCTCTTTACGTCGAATTCCGAGGCACTGCTGTGCCGCTTGGTCAGGCGCCGGTGATACACGACCCTCTCGCCATCGATCGCGCCAAGCACGCCTGATCCAGCCTTGAAACTGTCGAGCCGCAGGCCGTCGGTCTTCGTGACCTCGCGGGCGGCGTTGATCTCGCCGTTCAGAACGACAAGGGCGCCGCGGCCGCGCGACCCGGGATCGGCAGCCACCCTGACACCGTCGAGCAGGTTGTGGGCCCCGTCGTAATCGGGATCACCGGGATGGCGCATCGAGCCGACGAGGACGACCGGCCGATCGGTGCGGACGGTCAGATTGAGGAAATAGGCGGTCTCTTCGAGTGTGTCGGTGCCGGTCGTCACGACCGCGCCGGCGAGCCTGTCGTCTTCCCCGAAGACCGTGTTCAGCCGCCGCGCGAGCTCGAGCCAGTGGGCCAGGGTCAGAGCCGTGCTGGCGGTGTTGGAGAATTGCTCCGCTTCGACCTCGGCGACCCCTTCGAGCCCCGAGGTCATTCTGGCCAGCGCCTCGGCGGTCAGGCGTCCACTGGTTCCGTTCGCGATCGTTCCGCCGGTGGCGATGAGGCGGACCTTCGGTTTCGGAGAGCCTGGCCCGGTAGGCAGCGCGGGGTCCCCCACGTGCCCCCCCAGCACGAAGGCGGCCAAGGAAGAGACCAGCGCCAGGAGCAGAAGGGCGAAGCTGACTCCTCGCCGGGTGCGCATCCGGCCACTATACGCGAGGCTGTGCCTGTCCGTGCGCGAGCGCGAGCCAGCGACTGAGATGTTGAGCCGCCTCGTCAGGCGTCTTGCCGTAGAACGGCATCAAGGCTGCCGAACCACCGGCGCGACGCTTTATCTGCGCACGCCACTTGTCCAGGCCGACACTCGAGACCTCGATGAGATACTCGCGGCCGTTGATGACCTCTTCAAAACGATGCACTAGGCGTCCGTCCAGTGAAGCGGAGTTGATGGGGGGAACGAAGGGGGATTCTATAGGCTGGGCCGGGGCGTTCAAGCGAAAGGAAGACCGAAGGCGCATCAACACAGTGCAACGGACGGCTTTTGCACCATCATTGCGCAGAAATAGATTTCCATTCACCAGGGGTCCACAGTCGATCAACCGA
>JACCXG010000240.1 GCA_013697225.1 Acidobacteriota bacterium | reverse complement strand
CTCGTCAAGGCCCATTCAAGCGCCAACAGCGACATCTACGTCGCGGACACTGTCTCGGGCGGGGCGCCGCGGCTGATCACCGAGCATCAGGGCAATATCGAGCACGGCGTCTACGACTTCACTCCGGACGGCCGTGCGCTCATCTATGGCACCAATGAGCATGGCGAGTTCACCCAAGCCTGGGCCTACGACCTCACAAGCGGCGCAAAGCGCCCGGTGATCCAGGCGGACTCGGACGTGATGTTCGTCTCCCACTCCGCGTCCGGCCGCTATCGCGTCCATGCGCTGAACCATGACGCCTCGACCCGGCTGACCATCACAGACACCCGCACCGGCAGGGCGGTGACGCTGCGGGAAGTGCCGCAGGGGGACCTCGGCGGCGTCCGCTTCGATCGCGGTGAGAGCATGATCGCTTTCACCGTCGCTTCCGATACATCGCCGGCCGACATCTTCGTGGCCGACCTCGGCGCGGGCCGGGCGCGTCGGCTGACCCGCGCGCTCAATCCGGCCATAGACGAGCGGCAGCTTGTCGAAGCGACCGTCGCGCGCTTCAAGAGCTATGACGGCCTGGAGGTGCCGGGGATCCTCTACCGTCCACAAGAGGCGAGCGCCGCCCATCCGGTGCCTGCAATCGTGCTGGTCCATGGGGGACCTGGCGGGCAGAGCCGCCGCGGCTATTCGGCGATGGTCCAGCATCTCGTGAATAACGGCTACGCCGTCTACGCGATCAACAACCGCGGCTCCTCCGGTTACGGCAAAACCTTCTACCATATGGACGATCGCAAGCATGGTGATGTCGATCTGAAGGACGTTGTTGCCGCCCGGC
The DNA here is from genome assembly GCA_013697225.1 of Acidobacteriota bacterium. Lineage (GTDB taxonomy): Bacteria > Acidobacteriota > Vicinamibacteria > Vicinamibacterales > 2-12-FULL-66-21 > JACCXG01. Next base: position 1,214 of record JACCXG010000240.1, on the reverse strand, counting down.
ACTGGCTGGCTGGGATGGATTGGATTTCGGACCGCATCGCGGTGATGGGTGGCTCCTACGGCGGGTATATGACGGCCGCCGCCCTCGCCTTCCATCCAGAGGTGTTCGACGCGGGCGTCAACATCTTCGGCGTCACCAACTGGGTACGCACGCTAAGCTCCATTCCCGCCTGGTGGGGCGCAAATCGCGTCGCGCTCTACGACGAGATGGGCGACCCCGAGACGGACGCCGAGCGCCACCGGGCGATCTCCCCCCAGTTCCATGCCGCCAGGATCAAGCGGCCGATGCTAGTAGTCCAGGGGGCGAACGACCCGCGCGTGCTCCAGGCCGAGAGCGATGAGATCGTGGCTGCGCTGCGCTCGAACCAGGTGCCTGTCGAATATCTGCTGTTCCCGGACGAAGGCCATGGCTTCCTGCGGAAGCAGAACCGGATCGATGCGTCGGAGGCATATCTGAAGTTCCTCAACCAGCATCTGGGGGGGCGATAAGGAAGGACCGGCGGGAAAGGCGAAGAGGAGCGACCCGGCTGCGTCGCGTGTTGGGGACCGTTCAGCAATTCAAGTATGATCAAGAGCTTTCATCGGGGTTGTACGGCCGCTGGGATGCCACTGGCGCGTGTGCATGACCTGTGGCACTTCTATCGCGATCTACCGGCGACCGGACGGCCACCGCCGAGATGCTGATGCACGCACCGGCCAGTCGGGCGGTGGAGCGCTACAGCATCACAACTGAAGTGGCCGCGGGGCGTTCAACCGGGCGGTGAAGGCCCTGCATGGCTGGCAGTACCGGCTGGCAGTACGATAGAGAAGGCAAGCAAAAGCGAAACAGGTTCTTAGCCAGAGCGATTTGCGGCGTTTGCGCCCGTAGCTCAGCAGGATAGAGCATCGGTTTCCTAAACCGGGGGTCGCAGGTTCGAGACCTGCCGGGCGCACCATTTTTGTCTCGGCGCACGGGTGTTTTTGCCCGTGCTTTACGCCTGACCGGCGGTCGAGCCTCTGATCGACTATGAAGAATACTGAGCGGCACAAGCTGAAGGAAAACGAGTTCGCACGGACCGTGGGACGGGCTCGTCACGCTGTCGAGACCCGGAGCCGCGACATCGTGAAGGTGCTCCTGGGCATCGTGCTGCTGCTCGCGATCGCGGGAGCCTACATGTGGTGGCGGGGCTCGCAGGAGTCGCGCGGCAACGAGCTCCTCGCCTCGGCCCTCGCGGC
>JACCXG010000229.1 GCA_013697225.1 Acidobacteriota bacterium | reverse complement strand
AGATGCTGGAACTGATCGTCAAGCAGGCGCCGGATCTCGTCGAGGCGCACGTCCAGCTCGCAACGGCCTACAACCGTCTCAAGCGGACTGAAGAAGCGCAGCGGCACCGCGAGATCGTCGATCGCCTCAATGCCGAGGCTCAGATCAAACAGGTGGGGAGATGAGCCGGTCGGATCAACTTCCAACGTCCAACTCCCAATTCCCAAGGGGATCGGTGCGATGGAGCTGGTTGGAAAGGCTCGATCCCGGTTGGAGCTTGGGAGTTGCGATGTGCCGCCTCGCGGGCGCACTCACGGTGGTGGCACTGGTGACTGCGCCCCAGGTCGAGGCGCAGCAGGCGCCGGCAAAGCCCCCGGCCGCGAAACCTGCCGCGGCCGGTGGCGTGGAGTTCGAGCGGCTGGTGAAACAGGCCGGGGAGGCACGGCTGGCCGAGCGCTGGGAAGAGGCCATCGGCCTGTATGGCAAGGCGGTAAAGCTGAAGCCGGACTACGTGGAAGGGTATTGGTACCAGGGCACTGCGTACTACACGCTCGACGACTACCCTAACTGCCGCGACGCCTTTCGCCGGGTGACGCGCCTGGCGCCGGAGAACGGCGCGGCGCAGGCCTTCCTCGGACTCTGCGAGTTCGGGCTGAAGGAGTACGACCGTGCGCTGCAGCACCTGCTCCAGTCGCGCACGCTCGGGGTGGGCGACATCCCGGAGCTTGGCAGCACGGCACGGTATCACGCCGCGATCCTGATGACCCGGCTGGACCAGCACGAACGGGCCCTCGAGACGCTGGGGGAGTTCGCACAGGAGGGGAACGACAATCCCCGGGTGATTGAAGCCCTCGGCATCGCGACGCTCCGCATGCCGATGCTGCCAACAGAGGTACCGCCCGATCGCCGGGAGATGGTGCTGATGGCCGGCCGGGCGAGCTACATGATGGCCACGCGGAACACGTCCGCGGCCGATGCGGCGTTTGCCTCGCTGGTCTCACGCTACCCGGAAACGCCGAATGTGCACTATGCGTACGGCGTGTACCTGCTGCAGGAGCAGCCCGACAAGGCCCTCGACGAACTGAAGCGGGAGCTGGAGATTCAGCCGGAGCACCCGTCCTCGCTCATGCAGATTGCGTACGAGTATCTCGCGCGGGGTGATGCCGCAGAAGCGCTCCCGTGGGCCCGGAGGGCCGCCGCGGCCGCCCCCAACGCGTTCGCCGCGCGGAAGGCGCTGGGGCAGGCGCTGCTCGAGACCGGTGACCTCGAAGGAGCCGTCCGCGAACTGGAGCTCGGCCTGAAGCTCGCGCCCGAGAGCCCCGGGCTGCACTTCATCATCGCGCGGGCGTATCAGCGCGCCGGCCGGATGGACGAAGCGACACGCGCCCGAGAGGAGTTCACGCGACTCGATCGCCTCGCCCGCACCCAGCGCAGCGGCGCCCAGTCCGTGGGCGGCCACATCGAACAGGCCCCGTAGACCAGCCGAAAGGAGGTCACGGTCAGGGAGCCAACCCTGAAGACCCAACGCGCCCCGCCAGTTGACGCGCGCTCCACGCAGCAGATCGGCACCGCCGCAGACGGCAAAGGAAGCTTCAATGACCAGACCTCGCCCTCACGTCCCCGCGTGCGTCGTCCTGATCGTCACACTGGGGGCTACGTTCCCGAATTCCCAGGAGCCGACGCCCCAGCGGGCCCCCGGCACGGTCTCGGAAGGGGTCACTGCCGTTCTCGCGGATGTGGTGGTGCGGGACCGGCGTGGCCAGATCGTCGGTGACCTGTCCCGGGAGGATTTCGAGGTGTTCGAGGATGGCGTGCGTCAGACCATCGGCGCCTTCACGCGCGTGTTCGACGGCGAACCCTCCTCACCTGCGGCCCTGCCGCCCCAGGCTTCCGGAGGCACGACCGGGGGGGTTGGATCGCCTGCACCTGTGAATTCCGGACCAGGGGTCACCGCGCTGGTCTTCCACGGCCTCAGCCCGGAAGGACGACGTCTGGCGCTGCAGGCAACCCAGAACTATCTCGGCTCCCAGGAAGAGATGGCGAACTATGTCGGGGTCTTCGGCATCGACCTGTCGCTGCGACCCCTCGTGCCCTTCACACGCAACGGGGTCGCCGTGCGCCGGGCGCTCGCAGCGATTGGCAGCGGCAGCTCGCCAGGTTTCGACGCCCAGGAGTTCCAGCAGCAGAAGGCTTCTGCCGACCGGGAAGCGGCGGCGGCGGGCGCGACGCCCGCAGCCCCGCAGGCGTCGGGAGGTCCGTCGGCCCAGCCCGGCGGAGGGCCGGCTTACCTTGCGGTCATGCAGTCCCGGATGATCGAGTCCTTCACCCAGCTCGAACGCGACCAGCAGGGCTACGTCGCCACCGACGCCCTGATGGCGATCGTCAGCACGATGGGCCGACTCCCGGGGCGAAAGAGCGTAATCCTGTTCTCGGAAGGGATCGCCATCCCCGCGGCGGTGCACCGGTTGTTCCTCGGCGTCATCGACGCGGCGAACCGTGCCAACGTGAGCATCTACACCATCGATGCCGCAGGTCTGCGTACCGAGAGCGATCAGGCCAGGATTCGCGACCGGGTGAACCAGACCGCGTCGGTCGGCATAAACACCGCGCACTCGGACTCTGGTGGCGGTGCCCTCATCAGAAGTCTCGAGGACAACGAGCACAACCTCCGGAGCGACCCGGCAATGGGACTCGGGCGGCTGGCGCAGGAAACCGGCGGCGTGCTCTTCAACAACACCAACAACCTGCGTCCCGCATTCGAGCGCATTGATAGCGACTTGCGCAACTACTACCTCCTCGGGTACACGCCTGCCAACCCGGCATTCGACGGCCGATTCCGAACTATCGACGTCAGGGTGAAACGGCCCGGGCTGACGGTCGCGGCGAGGAAGGGCTACTTTGCGGTGCGGAACCCCGGAATGGTCCCGATCAATACGTGGGAAGCGCCGGCTCTGGGGGCGCTCGAACTCAAGCCGGTCCCCAATGCTTTCCCTGTCCGGGCTGGTGCCCTGCTGTTCCCGGAGCGGGGTCGGCCGGGCCTTGTCCCAGTCGTCGTGGAGTTCGCTACCGCGCCTCTGACGTTCCAGACGGCGCCGGACGGCAAGACCTACACATCCGACTTCTCCGTGCTCGTACGTTTCCTCGACGGGGACAATCAGGTCGTCCGGAAGGTCAGCCAGCACTACGAGATCCAGGGGGAGCTTGCGCAGATGGAGCGCGCGAAACAGGGAACCGTGCTCTTCTATCGCGAATCGGAGCTGCCGCCGGGCGTCTACTCGATGGAGACCGTGGTGCACGACGCACTGTCGGCCAAGGCGAGCGTGCGCTTCACGACGGTGGAGGTGCCCCGGTATGAGGAGGGCAAGTTGCGCATGAGCAGTGTGGTGCTCGTGAAGCGCGGCGAAGAAGTGCCCGAGAAGGACCGCCGCCCGGACAATCCTCTTCTCGTGAATGGGCTCGTCCTCCAGCCGAACATCGGCGAGCCGGTGAGCAGGGCTGCCAAAGAGGTCGCCTTCTACTTCAGCGTGTACCCGGGGGAGGGTGGGCCGGAGCCCCGCGCCGAGATTCAGCTGCTGCAGAACGGCCAATCCGTCGCACTGCTTCCCATGCCGGTCGGCACACCGGACGGGGCCGGTCGCATCCAGCAGATCGGCAGCCTTCCTGTCGCAGGGCTCGTACCCGGCTCGTACGAGCTGCGGGCCCTCGTCGCGCAGGGGCAGGACCAGGTGTCTCGTTCCACGATGCTCCGAATCGGGGAGTAAGTAGAAGTGCCAAAAGTGCCAAGATTGTTAAGATTGCCAAGATTGGCAGGACAGCATGATTCCTAGAGTTCCGTACGGCCAGAGCGCCAGGCTTCCCCTCCAGAAACGCCCCTCACTCCTGGCAGTTCTGAAATCTTGGCACTTTTGGCACTCCTGGCATTTTTGGCACTCTCGGCAGTCCTCGCACTCTTGGCATTCTTGGCACTTTTGGCAATTCCCCGCTGTCTTCTCTGCAATCCTGCTCGGTATTCCGGGTAGCGCCGGGCACGCCGCGCAGCCGGCGGCGCCTTCCCCAGCACGGCAGGCGTACTCGTCTACCGCAACGGCGATCCTCGTGGATGTCGTGGTCAGGGACAGGAAGGGTCGGCCGGTGACCGATCTCGCGGCATCGGACTTCGTTGTCATGGAGGATGGGATCCCGCAGTCGGTCGACACGTTCACCCGCGTCTCGCGCGGCGGCGGCATCGGTGTGAACGTGGGATGGCGGGTGCCAGACCGGACCGTTGCCACACCGGGCACGGGCGAATCGGCCGATGCGGCACCCTCGGACCAGCCCGACACTGCCGACGCGACGACGGCCATTGTGTTCGACCATCTCTCGGCCGAATCGCTGAGGCTTGCGCAACGGGCGACGCTCGATTACGTGCCGATGAGCGGTGAGGGGAGCGTACGTGTCGGGGTCTTCGCGATCGGTCCGGGCGTGCGCATCGTGCAGGGATACACCACGGACCGCACGCGCGTGCGGCAGGCGGTTGCGCGGGTCGTACCGAGCGGCACCTCCGCAGCGGACGGGACGAGAGAACGGACCGACAACCTCCTGGCGCAGCGGCGGCAGCTGCAGGATCAGCCGGAAACGTCCACGGCGGCACAGGTCGCGGCGGCCGGCGGCAATCTGGTCGGCATTCCCTCGTCACCAGGCCAGCGGGAGATGGAGCTGCGGCTCGTGCAGACCGAGCTGAACATGATCCGGTCATTCGACAACATGGATCGCGACCATCGCGGGTATGACACGGCGCTCGCCCTGCTCTCGGTCGTCCGAACGCTCGCGGAGTATCCCGGCCGCAAGACAGTCGTCTTCTTCTCCGAAGGACTTCCCGTGTCCCCTGTGCTGTCGGCAAGGCTCGACTGGGTGATCGACGCGGCGAACCGCGCGAACGTGACCGCTTATGCAGTGGACGCGGAGGGCCTCCGCACGAAGAGCACGTCGGCCGAGCTGCGCCGCGAGGTCGACACCTTCGCTGAGGAGCGGATGGTCCAGAATGCCACCGGCCTGAACCGGACGGAGCAGCCCCTCACCATGGCGTTCGAGCGCGTCGAGGACACGCTGACGCTGGATTCACGTACCGGCCTGGCGCGGCTCGCCCGGGACACCGGGGGCTTCCTGGTCGAGGGGTCGAACGATCTCTCTGCCGCGTTCCGCCGTATCGATGAGGACCACCAGTTCCATTACCTGCTCACGTATTCGCCAACGAATGCGGCCTTGGATGGAAAGTTCCGCGCGATACAGGTGAAGGTCCGGCGGCCAGGCACACAGGTCTTCGCACGCAAGGGGTATCGCGCGCTGCGCACACCCGGCGGCCTGGCGGCCGGGAGCTTCGAGGCGCCGGCGCTGGCGATGCTCGACCGCACTCCGCTGCCGAATGCCTTTCCGGTCCATGCGGCGGCGTTCACGTTCCCGGATCCGGCGCGGCCCGGGCTGACGCCGATTCTCGTGCAGGTCCGCACCGAGGCGCTGCGGTTCACGGTCGATTCCCAGCGCGGCACCTACTCCGGACAGGCGGCCATCGTCGTGCGGATCCGCGACGCGCAGGGCCAGGACGTCCAGAAGGTCAGTCAGGAGTATCTGCTCGCCGGGGAAGCCAGGGACAGCGACGCCGCGCGGCAGGGAGAGATCCTGTTCTATCGCGAGGTGGACCTGCCGCCCGGGGTGTACTCCGTCGAGTCGGTGGTCTTCGATGCTCCCTCGGCGCAGGCGAGCGCCCGTGTGGCCACGCTGACGGTTCCGGATCCGGAGCGCTCCCGGCTCGGCATGAGCAGCCTGATGATCGTCAATCGTATCGAGGAGGTCACGGACCGGCCCGCACCGGACAGCATGGCCGGCCCGCTGTACGTCGGGAGGAAGCTGCTCTATCCCAACCTGGGTACCCCGATCCGGCGGTCCGAGACGACGGAGCTGCCGTTCTATTTCACGGTCTACGGAAGCACCAGGGGAACCCAGGCGCATGCTGACCTGCTCAGGAGCGGGCAGACGCTGGCGGAGGCGCCGGTGACACTTCCCCCCTCAACGGAGTCGACGGTGCAGCACGTCGGGCGGCTGCCGGTCGGCGCCCTTCCCGCCGGCACGTACGAGCTGCGCATCCGGGTGACGAACGGAGGCCAGGAGGTCTCCAGAACCGCCTTTTTCACCCTCGTGGATTGAGCCCATGCACCTCGAGCATGCTGCCGGGCGGCATCTGAACGGTGAACGGTACGCGCTGGACCGGAGCGCCCGGCGAGCGCCCTCGTGCACCGCGACTCCTGGTCACTCGTTCAAGCGCGTCAACTCCCAGACGTCCCATTGCCAGCTCGCAACGACCTCGCGCCGCAGATCTGAGCGGCTCGCCCTT
>JACCXG010000223.1 GCA_013697225.1 Acidobacteriota bacterium | reverse complement strand
TGGAACCGCGGACGAGGCTTTCCTGCACGTAGTCCCGCAGCCGCCCCGTCAGGAGCTCCACGGCGGCCAGCACCTTGGCGTTCTGGGGGATGGGCACGTCGTACTCGGTGAGGGCCAGGTCAGCCTTCACTGCTTCCTCGGTCTCGGCATCGGCATCCGGGAACGTCGCAATCGCCAGAATCTCGTCGAGCGACGCCGGCTCGGTCTTCGCTTCGGAAAACCCGTCACCCTGGGCGAGGGCCGTCACTTCGTGTGCGTTGATGCGGTCGATGAGCCTGTCGAAGTGTTCCCGCGTCCGGGCGTCCGCGCGTGCGCCATACGGGGACTCCAGCAGTACATCCACCGCACGGTCGAATTCCACCCGCGCACGCTCCAGGTGCCCCATCTTCAACTCGCGCTCGCCGTCCTCGAAATGCTTCCGGGAGGCTGCGATGAGGGCAACGACAGGGTCTGGCAGCGGAGTAACGGGCTGGATTGGGGGCACTGACGGGGAGGCCGCCGCCGTCGGAGCTTTCCGTGTCTTTGGATTGGAACCACAAGCTGATACCGCAATGGCGGCAGCCGCGAGGTAGACGACCGGCGAGACAAACAAGGCACGACTGCGCATTTGGGCGCTCCCGCGAGGGCGTCGTGGCGACCAGGGTGAAGTGCGCCACGTGAACCCTGTTGAGGACGCCCCCCTGCCGGGGGGCTCCTGTTTCTCTACCGCCTGTCGACCGTGCTGCCGACGGCGAGCTTCGAATCCGCCGAACACCGCCGGCCAAGACCGGACGGCTGGCGGAAACCCGGGTACAGCTGGGGCGAACAGACTAGCATCCGCACCTCAGCTTGGTCAACCATAAAGCCAACTGACCCAATAGTATAGCGGCAGGGCATCAGCGTGGCCAGGCAGCCTGGACGAACAGCCGGTGCTGCTCTCCGAGATCCCTCGCAGCCGGAGTCACAATCGACCGCTCACCGATGGTGATCTTCCGGCCGTGCCTCACCGCCTGCCGCACATCGTCTTCGCACACGAACTCGGCCGGTTTGTCCGGAAGCGGGGGGGCTACCGCTGAGGGGCCGCTCCCGGCAGGTCGCGCCGACGGGGGAGGAGGAGGAGCGGCATAACCCCTGGACGCGAGGAACTGATCGATTCGCCGGGCGAGTGTTTCGGCCGCCAGTCCCGAGGGAGGCGGCGGAGCAGGAGCCTTGGGCAGGCCCGGCAAAGGGGCAGCGGCGGCGACACCCGACGAGGGGTGATGCCTGACGGCAGCCGGGGTGATCTCGTACGCGAGCCGCTTGATGTTCAGCAGGTGGCGGGGTGAGATGTTGTCCGACGTGATGTTCCCGCCGTAGCCGCCGCACCCCAGCGTCATTGCGGGATCGAGACCGGTTGTCAACCCGATGGAGCCATGGGTGGTAGGGGAGTTCACCACTATTCTGTAGGCCGGCTTCTTGAGCCCGAACTGCAGGATGATCTCGTCGTTCCGGCTGTGGATCGACATCGTGTGACCCATTCCCCCGTAGCGCAGGATCTGCTGGCACCGCTCGCAGCCCTCGCGCCAGTCGCTCACGACATAGAAGGAGAGGACCGGACAGAGCTTCTCGAGCGAGAGCGGGTAGTCGCGTCCGACGCCCGTGAGCTCGGCGATGAGCACCCGGGTCCCTTCCGGCACCGAGATCCCGGCCGCGGCGGCAATCGCAGTGGCGGGACGGCCCACAAGCTTCGGGTTCGGCAGCCGCTGCGGAGTGACAAGAGCACGGCCGACCGCATCGATTTCCGCGGCTGAGAGGAAGTGCGAGCCGTTTGCCTTGAAGGCGCGCTTCACTTCCTCGGTGATGGGGGCATCGACCACAACGGAGTTTTCTGACGAACACAGAACCCCGTTATCGAAGGTCTTGCCGGTCACGATGTCGCGGACCGCTTTCGGGATGTCGGCGCTGCGCTCTATATAGGCCGGGGCGTTGCCGGGGCCGACGCCGTAGGCCGGCTTGCCTGCGCTGTAGGCCGCGCGCACCAGACCCATGCCACCTGTGGCCAGGATGACGGCGGTTTCCCGTGCCTTCATCAGCTCCTGCGTTCCGTCGAGCGTGACGGTGGTCATCCAGTTGATAGCCCCGTCGGGCGCCCCGGCCCGGCGGGCAGCCTCGTGCATCAGCTCGGCGACCCGCGTGATGCAGCGCACGGCTGCCGGGTGTGGACTGAGAACGATCGGACACCGCGCCTTGAGGGCGATCAAGATCTTGTAGATGGCCGTCGACGTGGGGTTGGTCGAGGGGACGATCGCCGCAACCACGCCAAAGGGCTCGGCAATCTCGATGACCTTGCGGTCCTCCAGGCGGCCGACCACTCCGACGGTCCGGATCGGCTTGATGAAACGGTAGACCTTCTCGGAGGCGAAGAGGTTCTTCTGGACCTTGTCGGCGACAACCCCATAGCCCGTTTCCTCGTGGGCAAGGCGGGCAAGGGCTTCGGCCTGAGGAGTGGCCGCAGCGGCCATGGCATCGACGATGGCGTCGATCTGTTCCTGTGACAGTTCAGCGAGCGGGGGCGCGGCCTCTTTGGCGCGACGGGCCAGCGTCCGCGCCTCCTGGACGGATGCGAGGTCGCGATCGGCCATCTAGGAAGCCTTCGCGTCCTTTGCCCTTGGAAGGACCTTCTCTACCTCGGCGTGCGGGCGCGGTATGACGTGCACGGAGACGAGCTCACCGACACGCCGGGCGGCAGCTGCCCCGGCATCGGTTGCGGCCTTCACGGCCCCGACGTCCCCTCGGACCATGACGGTGACGTACCCGGCGCCGATGTATTCCTTGCCGGCGAGGACGACGTTGGCCGCCTTGACCATGGCATCGGCGGCTTCGATGGCCCCGATCAGTCCCTTGGTTTCAACCAGACCCAATGCGTCGGACATATCTTCAGACCGTGTTCCACCAGCCAGCCCACCATGGCCCCGTACCTCGGCATCCCATCAGCCGATCGCCTCGAAGGCTAGCATATTGCCCTACCCCGAACAACTGCAGTACGATCCCCGCTCCGCATGAACAGACCAGCATTCTCCGTGCGTTCCGCGCATCAGTTCCTTCCCCTCTGGCTCTGCGTCCTGATGGCGCTGGCGGCGGCCGGATGCGGCAGGGACGAGCCCAACGACCCTCCGGTGGCGACCCCGTCGTTCGCGATTGAACGCAACCGCGTGGCGATCGGCAGCCCGGTGGAGCTCAGGTACCGGTTCGACGTCGCGCCAGACGCCAACATCGACGGGGACTACTGGGTTTTCGTCCACGTGCTCGACCCGGGGGGAGAGCAGCTGTGGACCGACGATCATGAGCCGGCCGTCCCGACCTCGCAATGGAAACCGGGACAAACCGTCGAGTATGCGCGAAAGGTGTTCGTCCCGAATTATCCGTACATCGGCGAAGCCGTCGTGCGGCTCGGCCTCTACTCGCAGGAGTCCGGCCGCCGCCTCGCCCTCAGCGCCCAGGAAGCCAGCCGGCGGGAATACGTCGTCGGGCGCTTTCAGATTCTGCCGCAGTCGGAGAACATCTTCCTGATCGACAAGGCGGGCTGGCACCCGGTCGAGGTCGCGCCTGACAACCCTTCGTCGGAATGGAAGTGGACGCGGGACCGCGCTGTGGTCTCGTTCCGCAACCCGAAGCGGGATGCGACCTTCTACCTGCAGTACGACGCCCGGGTGGATCAGTTCAACCGGCCGCAGCAGGTTACCATCCGCCTGGGGGATGAGGTGATCGGATCCTTCACTGCCGATGCGGAGGACCCCACGCTCCTGACGTTCCCGATCGCAGCCGCTCAACTCGGTACGCGCGAGATGGCTGAGATCTCGATCCACGTTGACAAGACATTCAAGCCGACCGCCGGCGACACTCGGGACCTCGGCATCCCATCAGCCGATCGCCTCGAAGGCTAGCATATTGCCCTGCCCCGAACAACTGCAGTACGATCCCCGCTCCGCATGAACAGACCAGCATTCTCCGTGCGTTCCGCGCATCAGTTCCTTCCCGTCTGGCTCTACGTCCTGATGGCGCTGGTGGCGGCCGGATGCGGCAGGGACGAGCCCAACGACCCTCCGGTGGCGACCCCGTCGTTCGCGATTGAACGCAACCGCGTGGCGATCGGCAGTCCGGTGGAGCTCAAGTACCGGTTCGACGTCGCGCCAGCCGCCAACATCGACGGTGACTACTGGGTCTTCGTCCACGTGCTCGACCCGGGGGGAGAGCAGCTGTGGACCGACGATCATGAGCCCCCCGTCCCGACCTCGCAATGGAAGCCGGGACAAACCGTGGAGTATGCGCGGAAGGTGTTCGTCCCGAATTATCCGTACATCGGCGAAGCCGTCGTACGGCTCGGCCTCTACTCCCAGGAGACCGGCCACCGCCTGGCCCTCAGTGCCCAGGAAGCCAGCCGGCGGGAATACGTTGTCGGACGCTTCCAGATTCTGCCGCAGTCGGAGAACATCTTCCTCATCGATAAGGCGGGCTGGCACCCGGTCGAGGTCGCGCCTGACAACCCTTCGTCGGAATGGAAGTGGACGCGGGACCGCGCCGTGGTCTCGTTCCGGAACCCGAAGCGGGATGCGACGTTCTACCTGCAGTACGACGCCCGGGTGGATCAGTTCAACCCGCCGCAGCAGGTCACCATCCGCCTGGGGGATGAGGTGATCGGATCCTTCACTGCCGATGCAGAGGACCCCACGCTCCTGACGTTCCCGATCGCAGCCGCTCAACTCGGTGCGCGCGAGATGGCTGAGATCTCGATCCACGTTGACAAGACATTCAAGCCGACCGCCGGCGACACTCGGGACCTCGGCATCCGGGTCTTCCACACCTTCCTCGAGGCCAAGCAGTAAGCACGGACACCTCAGCGGACGATGGACGGCTCTCCGGGCTACCCCAACTGTAGCGTTTCTGGACAGAGCCTTTCGAACGGTGCTAGGATGACCGCGCATGAGTTCGAAGCTTCCCCTTGCCCTGACGCTGACTCTCGCGGCCGGGACCTGTGTTCCCGGACCCGCCTTCGCGGAACTTGTAGTCCTGACATCCGGACGCACCCTCTCAATCACCTCCCATCGCATCGACGGTGATCGCATCGTGCTGCAGATGCGCAACGGCGGAGAGGTGACCTGCGACCGCACGGTGGTGGACAGGATCGTGCCGGACGAGGTGGCCTACCAGGATCCCGGGAGTGCTGTTGCGATCACGGCTGCCACAGCGGCCGGCGCAGCCCAGGGTCCCGAGGCCGCCCCGCAGATGCCCGCCACCAGGTATGGCGAGCTCATCGTGCAGGTGGCCCAGGCGCACGGGGTGGATCCCATGCTCGTCCAGGCCCTCATCCACGTGGAATCGAACTATCGGCCGACCGCCCGCTCCCACAAAGGGGCGATGGGTCTGATGCAGTTGATGCCCGCCACGGCGCGGCAGTACAACGTGCTGAATCCGTACGACCCCAGGGCAAACATCGCGGCGGGTGTGAAGCACCTGAAGACGCTCATCGACCGCTGGGGCGAGGAACTGGCGCTTGCCGCCTACAACGCCGGGGAAGCCGCCGTGAAGAAGTTCAACGGTATCCCGCCGTATCGAGAGACCCGCAATTACGTTTCCCGCATCCTCTCCCTCGCCGGACGTAAGTAGACGCCGCGCGCGCAGGGATCCTCGCTGAGGCTCTCCAAGCCGGAATGGCCCGGTCACTGTCTAATCCATGAAGTCCGGCTCGGCAATCCGCTGAGGCCCTGGTATATACTTCGTGGATTGCAATCGCCCGATAATGTCAACTGTGACAAGAGCTTGCGCCCGGCGGCAGCAGGACGCGCGGTAGCCAGTGGAGTTTCGCTGCAGGCTGGGGACCCCCGGTGGGGAAATCATCGAGGGGGTCTACGCAGCAGAGAACGAGGCCCGGCTCAGGCGCGACTTCGAGGAGCGCGGCCTCTATGTGCTCGGCATCCAGCGGACCGGCGGGATCATGCCGGGCGGCATCTCGCTGCCGAGACGAACCAGGGTGTCGACACGGGAGTTCCTGGTGTTCAATCAGGAGCTCGCGACACTGCTGAAAGCGGGCATGCCGCTCGTGCAGTCGCTGGAGATCCTGAAACGCCGCGTCTCGAACCCGCTCTTCAAGTCGGTCCTGGACGACGTCTACGAGCGTGTGCGGGCGGGCAGCTCGCTGTCGGAGGCGTTCGAGGCGCACGGCGAGCTGTTTCCCGGGGTGTATACGGCATCGCTCCTCGCCGGGGAGAAGAGCGGCAACCTCGAGCAGGTCATCCGGCGCTACGTGGCGTACGTGAAGGTGGTCGCGACTGTCAGGCGGAAGACTATTTCGGCGCTGATCTACCCGCTCATCCTGCTGGCGCTCTCCCTCGTGGTCGTGTCGATCATCGTGCTCCGGGTCGTGCCGGAGTTCGGCGCGTTCTACGGCCAATTTCAGCAGCAGCTGCCGCTCTCGACGCGGATGATCGTGGCCGTATCGGACATTGCGCGGAACTATGCAGTGTTCATCGCGCTCGCGGTTCTGGCAGCGGTGGTGGGTTTCTGGGTCTGGCTCAAACAGCCGGAGCAGCGGGAGCGATTCGACTGGTGGATCCTGAGGCTGCCGGCCATCGGGCCGATTGCCAGGAAGTTTTCCACCTCTCAGGCCTCGCGCACACTGGCCACGCTGCTCGGCGGGGGGATTCCGCTGGTGAACGCGCTCGACGTGGCGGCGCGATCAATCAAGAACCGGTATGTGTCGCGGGAGCTGCAGACGGCCGGCCAGCAGGTTCGCGAGGGGCGCGCTCTGGCTGCGGCAATGCAGGACAGCGAGGCGTTTCCGGACGTGGCGGTGAAGATGGTGGAGGTCGGCGAGTCCACAGGCGCGCTCCAGGAGATGCTCAACAGCCTCGCGGACTTCTTCGACGAGGAAATCGACACGAACCTGGCGCGGTTCATCACGCTCGTCGAGCCGCTGATGCTCGTGGTGATGGGCATCATCATCGCGGCGCTGCTCCTGGCGCTTTATATGCCGCTGTTCGACATGGGGGGACTCGGCTGACGCGCGGGGAAGCACATCCAGCAGGGGATCTATGAAGACTTCGACACCAGCGGCTGAGGGCGCTCACACAGAGCTGTACGTCAGCGGCCCAGAGCCCAGCGCCGCTGATCACGTGGCCGAGGCCGCGGACGCCCGCCGCCTGGCCGCGCGCTACCGGCTTCCGTTCGTCGACCTGTCGCAGTTCAGCATCGATCACGAGCTGTTTCGGGCAATCCCGGCCGACCTGATGCTGCGTTACGGGTTCGTCCCCTATCGCCGGGACGGCCAGGCCCTTGTCATCGTCGTCTCCGACCCGACGGACCTGCCGATGATCGACGAGCTGGCGGTGCTGCTCGCGACGCCCATTCGTGTCACGGTCGGAACAGCCTCGGCCATTCAGGGGATCCTGAAGAAGAGCGAGAGCTCGCAGCGGGTGCTCGAAGAGGCGACTGAAAGCTTTCAGTTGCAGCTCCTGCGTGAAGACGATGCCCTGGGAGACGAGCAGCTCAGCGTCGACAAGCTCAGTGCCGACCAGAGCCCGGTCATCCGCCTGGTCGACTCCACGTTGTATTCGGCCATCCAGCGCCGCGCGAGCGACATCCACATCGAGACCCAGGACGACGCGGTGCACGTGAAGTACCGCATCGACGGTGTGCTGCAAGCGGCAATGCGCCCGATCGACAAGCGCTTTCACAGCACGATCATCTCGCGCGTGAAGGTCATGGCCGAGCTCGACATCGCCGAGAAGCGGGTGCCGCAGGACGGCCGCTTCAAGGTGCGGATGGGGGGCAAGAGCATAGATTTCCGCGTGTCCATCATGCCGAGCGTCCATGGTGAGGATGCGGTCATCCGCATCCTCGACAAGGAGTCGATCAGCGAGCAGTTCCAGGAGTTGCGGCTCGATATTCTCGGGTTTCCCGAAGACGAACTGCGCCGCTTCCGGAAGTACATCGCCGAGCCCTACGGGATGGTGCTCGTCACCGGTCCGACCGGCAGCGGCAAGACGACGACGCTGTATGCGGCGCTCTCCGAAATCAAGTCCATCGAGGACAAGATCATCACGATCGAGGATCCTGTCGAGTACCAGCTGCGCGGCATCACCCAGATCCCGATCAACGAGAAGAAGGGGCTCACCTTCGC
>JACCXG010000187.1 GCA_013697225.1 Acidobacteriota bacterium | reverse complement strand
CTGGCGCTCGGCGTCTGCCCGCCGGGCCCGATCGCGGTGACGGTAGCAACGTAGTTTCCTGCGGCGAGATTCCCGAAGAACGTCTGACGGTCGACGGTGATCTCTCCATTGGATGCTGGTGCCGGCTTGCCGAGATCCGATGTCGCTACCGGTGTGGCAGTGGCCGTGTTGGCCCCGGCCGAGAAAACCTTCAGCACATAACTGGTGACGTTCGTGGCGTGGTCCGAGGAGGCCCCGAAGACCACCAGGCGGGGAGGTGACAGCACCACCGCGCTGACGGTGATGACCACCGGCGCGGATGTCGTCTTCAGGCCGCCGGCATCGTAAGCGATCGCCGTAACGCTGTAGGTCCCCGCCGGGACACTGGACCAGGTGAAGGAGTAGGGCGCGGTGGTATCCGTGGCGAGCAGGGTGGTTCCTGCCATGAACTCCACGCGCGCGAGCTGTCCTTCCGGATCGGATGCTGCGGCGTTCAGCGTGATTGACGCCGGTGCGGTGAACGACGTCCCGCCCGTAGAGAGGCTGACGGTTGGCGGCTGGTTGGCCCCCTGGGCGGTCACGGTGACAACGCTCGACGTGGTGCTTCCGCCGTCCGCATCGTAGGCCACGGCGGTCAGCGCGTGGGTTCCGGCGGCCGGTACTGACCAGACAACGGAGTACGGAGCCGTCGTGTCGCGGGCGATCAGAGTGGAACCGGTATAGAACTCCACTGCCTGGAGGCGGTTCTCAGGGTCGGACGCGGTGGCGGCAATCGTGAGCTGCGCGGGCAGCGTGACTCCGGTACCCGTGGCCGGGGTGGTGATCGACACCGTTGGATTCTGGTTCGGCGGGCCGACACGCACATTGGAGAACGAGGCCGAGGTCCGCTGGGTGACATCGTGACTCGTCACTGCCAACCCGACATACGCCGTCGTTCCCAGGGCGAGAGTCTGCGATCCCACCACCGTCCAGGTGTTCCCGTCCACCGATGAGTGGGTTGTGATCGTCGTGCCCCGCCTCGCAAGCCGGAGCCATACAGGCGCTGACACGTTGGCACCCTGCACGGCCGCCGATTCACCCCCCGTTGTGCTTCTGCTCGTCAAGTAGACACCACGGGATCCGGTGGCCTGCGCGAAGGCGTTGATCGAATCCCCGGTGAGCGCTGCCCGGATCATCACGCCGGCCTTGGCAAACTCGTGCACGTTGGCCAGGGCGTCAACCCGGGCGACGATCTCCACATCCCCCGTGACAGCCTGGTAGATGAAGTGGAACTCGTCAGAGTAGCCCCAGATGTCCCAGCCGCCTGCCTGCACCGAAAAGCTGCCGTTGCTGAAGGCGGTGCTGCCGCTCAGCGCCGGACTCCCGATATCGACGGCAGTCCAGGGCGAAGGCACGGTCGGCGCGGCCGCGACCGTCACCGTTCGAGCAGCCGACGTGGCACTCGCGCCAGCGGTGTCGTAAGCCACCGCCGTCAGGCTGTAGGTTCCTGCCGCCACGCCAGTCCAGTCGAACGTATACGGCGCGGTCGTGTCGGTGGCGAGCCGGGTCGTTCCGGAGAAGAACTCGACGCGTGCGAGCTGCCCTTCCGGGTCCGAGGCGGCGGCGCTCAGTGCGATGGTTGCAGGTGCCGTGAACGAGGTCCCGCCCGTCGTCAGGCTGACCGTGGGCGGCTGGTTGACGGGGGAGGGCGCCTGCGCTGTCATGCTGACGGCGCTCGACGTCGTGCTGGCGCCGTCCGCGTCGTGCGCCACGGCAACGAGTAAATAGGTTCCCGCAGCGGGTACCGTCCAGACGGCGGAGTACGGGGCCGTGGTGTCCCGGCTGATGAGCGTGGAGCCCACATAGAAGTCCACCGAGAGGAGACGATCCTCCGGGTCGGACGCGACTGCGGCAATCGTGAGCTGTGCGGGCAGTGTCACCACGGTTCCTGTTGCCGGGGAGATGACGGACACGGCCGGGAACTGATTGACCGGTTCGACGGCGGCAATGATTCGAGCGTTGTCAATCGATGTGGTGTTGAGGGCTCCGACGCTGAGGCTCGTTGCGGCCAGGCCGACGTACACCGTCTCGCCCATGGCGATCGTCTCGGACCCCATGCTCGTCCAGGCACTTCCGTTCGTGGACCGATACGCTTCGAACCGATCGCCGGTCCGGACCAACCGCACCCAGCCCGGTGCTGTCCCGGCTCCGTTGGGCGTCTGCAGTGTGCCCCCGCCGGGCTCGACTCGCCGTTGAAAGTTATACGCCTTCTTGGCGGTGAGGACTGCGGTGGCGTGACGGGACTCCGCTGTGAGGGACTCGCGAATCAAGACACCGGCAGCCGCCCATGGGTTCGTCGCCGTGACCGAGCTCACGCGTGCAATCACTTCCAGGTTGCCTCTCACCGGCTGATAGGCGAAGTGGAAC
>JACCXG010000182.1 GCA_013697225.1 Acidobacteriota bacterium | reverse complement strand
GGCCTGATTCCTCGTAATCGATCTTTCCCTGGCGGACGGCCAGCTCGACGTCCTGCCGGAGCTTGCGCACGAGGGTGTCGGCATCGAACTCGACGTAGTCGAGCACTTCCTTCACCGTGTCTCCCTTGATCACAGCGTCGAGCACGACGCTGCCCCGTTCGTCGAGGCTCACGTGCACGGCGTGCGTGTCGCCGAAGAGGTTGTGGAGATCTCCCAGGATTTCCTGGTACGCGCCAACGAGGAAAACTCCCAGATAGTACGGCTCTCCGTTGACGGTGTGCAGCGGCAGCGTGCGCTTGACGTCGCGCCGATCGATGAACTGATCGATCTTCCCGTCGGAGTCGCACGTGATGTCACCGAGCACCGCGTGCTGCGTCGGCCTCACGTTCAGCCGGTGAATGGGCATGACAGGGAAGAGCTGCTTGATGGCCCAGCTGTCAGGGCAGGACTGAAAAAGGGAGAAGTTGCAGAAGTAAGTGTCCGCCATGTGGTCGTCGAGACCCTGCAGGTCCTCGGGGACATCGTCCATCTGCGCAACCAGCTTCTTCAGCTTCACCAGAATAGCCCAGTAGAGGTTCTCGGCCTGGCAGCGCTGTTCCAGCGGGAGATACCCGCCGCTGAACAGGTTCAGGGCCATGTCGAGCGCCTGCTGAGCGTCGTGATAGCTCTCGAGCGCATTCCTGGCGGTGAGGTTCTGGTACGTCTCGAGCAGGTCGATGACCGGCTGCTCGGCCTCGTCCGGGGAAATGGTGTCCGGAATCTTCTCCTCGCCGAACGCCGAGACGCCGAGCACGTTGAAGACCAGCACGCTGTGGTACGCCACGATCGCGCGGCCGCTCTCCGACACGATCGTCGGGTGCTTCACGCCCGCATCGTCGCACACCGACTGGATGTGATAGACGACGTCGTTGGCGTACTCCTCGAGGGTGTAGTTGACGCTGGATTCGAAGTTGGTCTGCGAGCCGTCGTAGTCCACGCCAAGGCCGCCGCCGACGTCGAGGTATTCCAGCTTCGCCCCCGCCTTGACGAGCTCCACGTAGACCCGGGCCGCCTCGTTCAGGGCACCCTTGACGATCCGGATGTTCGGAATCTGGCTGCCGAGATGGAAGTGCAGGAGCTTGAAGCAGTCCTCCATCCCCCTGGATCTGAGCTCGTCGAGCCCGCGGAGCACCTCCGCCACCGTGAGCCCGAACTTCGACCGATAACCACCGGAGCCCTGCCAGCGCCCGCCCCCGCGCGCGGCCAGCTTCACACGCATCCCGATCTGCGGCCGCACGCCGACCTTCTCGGCATATTTGAGAATCAGGCCGAGCTCGGTGTACTTCTCGACCACAGGGATGACGTTGCGCCCGATCTTCTGGGCGAGCATGGCCATCTCGATGAACTCGGCGTCCTTGAACCCGTTGCAGATGATGGGCGTGTCGTTGTACGCCTGGGCGACCACGGCGAGCAGTTCGGGCTTCGAGCCGGCCTCCAGGCCGAAACCGTACTCGCGCCCGAAATCGAGGACCTCCTCGACCACCTGCCGCTGCTGGTTCACCTTGATCGGATAGACGCAGATGTACTTGCCTTCGTACTGATGCTGCGTGATCGCCGACTGGAAGGCATTGTGGATGTCGGCCACCCGGTGCCGCAGGATGTCGCGAAACCGGATGAGGACCGGCAGGTGAATGCCCCTGAGCATCAGGTGATCCACCAGCTGCTTCAGGTCGATCGAGCGGTCCACGTCCTTCGTGGGGTGGACCAGGAGGTGCCCGTCGCCCGGGGAGACCGAGAAGTATCCCTTCCCCCATCGTGCGACTTCATAGAGTTCGGCAGCGTCGTTCGTGGTGAACGTATCTCCGCTCTGCCAGTTGCGATGACCGCGCGTTGTGGGGGAACTCACGAGTCCATGATACACACGTTTTCGCAGATTCGGCGGGCGCCCGTTCCGCTCGCCGCGCCACAGCGCTCACCCTTCAACAGCCGACGGGCCTTCGGTGGTCTGCTGGTGCGATCTTCACGGCAGTGTCCGGCTGCGGCGGACCTTTGCCGCCCCTCCATGAGGCTCCTCCGAGCGAGGGCCGTCGGTTCACGCATTCCCTCGAACGCTGTGACGACGCTTCCGTGATCTACGTGCAGTTTGGTAAGGGGTTGAACGACCCGCGGGCGCGAATGCGCAGGTTTATTCCGGAAACACCCGGTACTGCAATTGCGTATTGCTGGGTCGGTCCCCCTTACAGGCAGAACGATGCGAACCGAATCAATACGACCAGTGCACGGTCCCGCGAGCGCCGGCCCGAGCCCGGCGGCCCCGCCTGAGCGCCGACGGGTGCTGTTCGTGAGCAGCGATGACGACCTGCGCGCTGTCGTCTCCCGCGTCCTGCAGCGGGAGGGATACGACGTGACTGCCGTCGCACATTCGGGGCACGCGCTGCTGCGATGCCGCACCCAGAGGTTCGACGTGCTGGTGGCGGAACTGAGTGGACCCGAGCTCTCGGGACCCGCCCTGCTCGAGCGGGTGAAGCGTGACCTCCCAGGGGTGGCTCCGGTCTACCTGTGCAACCCGGGAACACCGGAAGGGCTCGAGCACCTGCTCGTGCGCCCCTTTACACGTGACGAT
>JACCXG010000376.1 GCA_013697225.1 Acidobacteriota bacterium | reverse complement strand
ACATCCGGCATCAGGCTTGTGACTTCGCGCGCAACATGATGCAGGTCGCGCTCGCACAGACCGCGGTGCGGCTCTCGGACAGCGTCACGACGATCATGCCTGTGCCGCCGCATCGCGAGGTCCCCGGAACCCAGCTCACGGAAACGCAGCGCCGCGCGAATGCGGAGACTGTCCACCGCGCCTGGAAGGAGCATGCCGGGAACGTGCGGCACTCGCTCATCAACGGCTATTACCAGGGCTGGGACCTGCACCCTGCGCAGCTGCCGGCGCGCTACGGAGCGGTCTACGCGTTCTTCCAGTCGGCGCGCCCGGCGGCCACGGCACGTTTGCGCACGTTCGTCGAGGGGGCGGCTCAGGCGATGCTGGTCGGGGATGTCTTCGACGACGAGGCGACGGGGCAGGGGCTGTTGAACTTCTTTGTCCGCGGCCTGAATTCCGGCGCGATCGGCCTGGCGGAGGCGCAGGAGACGGGGCTCTCTGCAGAGGAACTTCAGGGGCGTTCCTTCCGGGCCATCGTCGAAGGCCGGCGTCCTTGAGGCGCCGGACGGGCGATCAGCGATTCACTGCCCGCATGCCACCTTCCGGATACCTGTGGCCGGAGACTGCAGGGGCGATCGCCGCCAGCGCGTCGAGGTCGTCAGCCGACAGGCGGATGTGAATCGCGCCCGCATTCTCCTCCACCCGTTCGGCACGCGTGGATCCCGGGATCGGGATGATGTCGTCTCCCTGGGCGTGCAGCCAGGCGAGGGCCAGCTGCGCGGGAGTGCACCCGTTCGTGCTGGCGATCTCGGTCACCTTCGCGGCCAGGTCGAGGTTCCGCTGGAAGTTGTCCCCCTGGAACCGCGGGTTGTTGCGGCGCCAGTCGTCTGGGGCCAGATCGTCCGGCGAACGGAAGCGTCCGGTGAGAAACCCGCGACCGAGCGGGCTGTACGCGACGAAGCCGATGCCGAGCTCCCGGCACGTTTCGAGCAGTTCCCCCTCGGGATCGCGGCTCCACAGCGAGTATTCGGTCTGGAGTGCGGTGATGGGATGCACGGCATGGGCGCGGCGGACTGTCGCGGCGGCGGCCTCCGACAGCCCGAGAGAGCGGACTTTTCCCTGGGCCACCAGCTCCGCCATGGCGCCGACTGTCTCCTCGATCGGCGTCTCGGGGTCCACGCGGTGCTGGTAGTACAGGTCGATGACGTCCACGCCGAGCCTGTTCAGTGAGGCGTCACATGCCTTGAACACATACTCCGGCCTGCCGTTGATGCCGAGGAACGTGCCGTCTTCCGCCCGCATGTTGCCGAACTTCGTCGCCAGCACCACCTCGTTACGGCGGTTCCGCATTGCTTGGCCGACGAGCCGCTCGTTGGTGAATGGTCCGTAGACATCGGCCGTGTCCAGCAACGTAATCCCCAGGTCCAGCGCCCGGTGAATGGTTTCGATCGATCGGTTGTCGTCGGCTGGGCCGTAGAAGTCCGACATGCC
The DNA here is from genome assembly GCA_013697225.1 of Acidobacteriota bacterium. Taxonomy (GTDB): domain Bacteria; phylum Acidobacteriota; class Vicinamibacteria; order Vicinamibacterales; family 2-12-FULL-66-21; genus JACCXG01. The sequence goes on along the minus strand of JACCXG010000376.1, from coordinate 872 downwards.
CATGCAGCCCAGACCCTGGGCAGAGGCTGAAAGTCCGCTCTGGCCGAGCTGTCGCACCTGCATCTCTCTCATGCTGTCGTGTCCCCCGTGGCAAGTATGTACCAGCCTCTCCTCGTTTATCCTTGCCGCGTGTCGGCACCGGGCGTATGTTGCGTACCTGTTCCTTGCGCCTGTCCCGGAGGAGTGCCCATGAGCCACTTCGCCTCGCCGCACGTGAACGGCATCAGCACGGTTGTGGCCGGGATGCTGGTACTGCTCGGCATGGTCGTCTACGCGGACGTCGGAGGGCCGCTGGTGATTGCCGGCGGGTTGCTCCTCGCTGTCACACTCAAAGCCCTCCGTCGTCCGGGCCCTGCCGGGCGGACCTGACGCCCGCAACCGGCAGCGGCTCGCCTGTCGCCGCGATTCCGCTTGACGCCCCCGCCTGGAGGTGTTATCAGTGTCGCAGAGGTGTTATAAAAATAACATGGCGACGCGAGCGACGACACCGGCACTGCTCACCAGGCGCGAACGGCAGATCATGGACGTCCTCTACCGGCTCGGCCGAGCCACGGCAGGGGAGATCCTGGAAGCACTCCCCGCCCCCCCGAGCTACTCGACTGTACGAACACAGCTGCGCGTCCTCGAGACGAAGGGACACGTCCGGCACGAGGAGCACGGGCTGCGCTACGTCTACATGCCGACCGTGCCGCGCCACTCGGCCCGGAAATCCGCACTGCGGCACCTGGTCCAGACGTTCTTCGATGGCTCCCACGCGAACGTCGTGGCGGCGCTCCTCGGCGGGGAAGCGGCCCGGCTGTCGAACGAGGAACTGGAGCGCATCGAGGAGCTCGTCAGAAGTGCACGGAAGGAATCGCGATGATGCTGCTCGC
>JACCXG010000374.1 GCA_013697225.1 Acidobacteriota bacterium | reverse complement strand
AAGTGGTTGTTGGCGTACACGTAAGCCTTCTTTGCCTCTCGGGACGCCTTCCTGGCGATCTCCGCGAAGGGCTCGAGCTCCTCCGCGGAGTACATGTAGTTGTAGCGATCCTCTGATTTGTCGTGCTTCCACCACTGGGCAGCGTTGCGCCCGTGCAGGCGCAGGTAGTACACGCCCGCGGCGCGAGGGGACGGAGCCTGCCGGACCGACGTCTTGAACTTGGGCTCGTCGATGTGCGCCCACGCGGCACCGTAGCTGTCGAGCAGCGAGACGATCGGGTCAGGGGCATCACTCCACGTGCGATGTCGAAGCTCCACCGCCAGCGGGTACTCCCTGAACACTTTCAGCAACCATTCCAGGTACTCGAGTGCTCCCGGCTCGTGCTTGAAGCTCGGGGGGAACTGCGCGAGGAGTGCGCCGAGCTTCCCGGCGGCCGTCAGCGGCTCTATAGCTGTCCGGAATTCGTCCGCGTCCTTCTGACCAAGTGCCGCGGGATCCCCGCCAGTCGCCTTGGCGAACATGTCAGGGTGCGTGAATTTCTGGTACAGCTTGAGCGAGAAGTCGAACCCCGGCGGCGTGCGCTCAGCCCATTTCCGGACCGTTGTCACCGCAGGAACACGATAGAACGACGAGTTCACCTCGACGGTGTCGAAGTGCTCTGCGTAAAACGCCAGCTCGTCGAACTTGGGCGCGCCGCGCGGGCGCCTCGCCGATCCCCTGGGGTAGAAAACCCCGTTCCAGGTGCCTTCGCCCGACGGGTAGCTCCAGCCTGAGGTGCCGACCCGAACCTGATTCACAGCCTCTCGTACCGGGCCCTGTCGAACCCGAAAATCACCCCTTCCGGCCGCTGCCCCGGCGAGCCCTCCAGCACCAGAATCGGCCTTTTGATCAGATTGGGTTGATCCAGCATCAGATCGATTGCTTCCTTCTTCGACCGCGGCAGTGGCCGCGCCTTGAAGACAGGACTTCGGGTGCTGACGAAATCCAGGAATCGGTCCTCGTCGACGTGGCGCTCCAGGAACTCACGGTCAGGAGGCTGCTTGTTGATGTCCCGCTCCGTCACGGCTATCCCGCGCGCATCCACAAAACTTCTGGCGTTTCCGCAGGTCGTTCAAGTCGGCTTCCAGAAAAACGTCCGTTCAGGCACCGGCAGATTGTAGGCAGAACTCGGGGAAATGCCAAGATTGCCAAAAGTGCCAAGAGTGCCAAGATTGCCAAAAGTGCCAAGAGTGCCCTCCGATTGACCCCACTTGGTACAATCGAAGTGTCCGGGCTGCGAGGACCGCCGGCGCTTGGCTGGGCAGTTGACGACCGTGCTGACCATTAACGAGATCTTCCATTCGATCCAGGGGGAGTCCACCCACACAGGGCGGCCGTGCGTGTTCGTGCGCCTGACCGCCTGCGATCTGCGCTGCTCCTGGTGCGATACGCCCTACGCGTTCACGGAGGGACGGAAGATGTCACTCGAGGACGTGCTCGGGAGGGTCGATGCGTTCGGTTGTCCGCTCGTGGAGATTACGGGCGGTGAGCCACTACTGCAGCGGGACGTTTACCCGCTGATGGAGCGGCTCCTCGAGAGCGGGCGAACGGTGATGGTTGAAACCGGGGGTCACATGAGCATCGCGGGGGTGCCGCCGGCTGTCGTCAAGATCGTGGATGTGAAGTGCCCGGGGAGTGGTGAGTCCCACCGCAATCACTGGTCGAACCTGGATCACCTGGCGGCACATGACGAGGTGAAGTTCGTCATACGCGACCGCGCCGACTACGAGTACGCGCGCGACGTCGTCGCCAGGCACTCGTTGAGCGGACGCGTGGCGGCCGTGCTGTTCTCGCCAGTTCACGGGGTGCTCGCGGCCAGGGAACTGGCCGCCTGGATGCTCGAGGACCGCCTGGACGCACGCCTCCAGCTGCAGACCCACAAGTTCATCTGGGGAGCGGATGTTCGAGGCGTGTAGCGGATGAAGGCAGTAGTACTACTCAGCGGAGGCCTCGACTCGTACACCGCGGGTGCAATCGCCAGGCGGGACGGCTATGAGCTCTACGCCCTCACAATCCGCTACGGTCAGGTGCACGCCGTGGAGGTCGACGCCGCACGGCGCGTGGCGCGAGCTCTTGGCGTCGCCGCACACGTCGAACTCGATCTGGATCTGAAGGCCTTCGGGGGATCTGCACTCGTGGGCGAGGGGGAGATCCCCAAGGGCCGGGACCTTCACGACGAGGGCGAGATTCCGTCCACGTACGTTCCGGCCCGGAACACCATCTTTCTCTCGATCGCGCTGGGATGGGCCGAGGTCGTTGGCGCCTCCGCGATCGTCATCGGCGTGAATGCACTCGACTACTCCGGGTACCCGGACTGCCGCCCGGAGTTCCTGCGCG
>JACCXG010000080.1 GCA_013697225.1 Acidobacteriota bacterium | reverse complement strand
AAGCCGCTCTCGAACACCGTGGAGCCGGCAGTGCAGGCCCTCACGGCGTACAAAGCCTCTGATCGCGTGGTGCAGATCGGCACGCAGCAGCGTTCCGGACAGCACTTCCAGGAAGCCGCACGCATCGTCCAGGAGGGGCAGCTCGGCAAGATCACGCACGCGGTCCTGCAGTTCGGGGGTACAGGGTACGGCACTCCACCCGAGCCCGTGGTACCTGTACCCGAGGGGCTGAACTGGGAAATGTTCCAGGGCCCGGCGCCGCGTCGTCCCTTCAAGCAGGGACGCCTCCGATGGCGCGGCTGGTGGGACTACGGAGGCGGGCTGATTACCGACTGGGGCGTACACCTCACGGATGTGGCGCTGTGGTACCTGGGCGCCCAACGGGTCGGCCCGTCGCTCACCTCCGGCACGGCGCAGTACGTGAACTTCGTGAATCCCGAACGGGATCAATCGCCGGACGCGTTCTCGGTGAGCTGGCAGTACCCCGACTTCGTGATGACGTTCACGAACGCCGTCGTCCAGGACTGGGAGTTCGGCAGGCAAGGCAACTACTTTTTCGGACCCCGCGGCAGCCTGCTGGTGCACCGGGCAGGCTATGAGGTCCGCCCCGCGCAGTCGTCCGGCGGCCGGGGTGCTCCGCAGGGGCGCGGCGCGGCGCCGGCCCCTTCCGCCCCACCACAGGAGGCTGCGCCAGCGCTGCAGCCAAGACGCGTTCCCTGGCGCGAAAGGGACGGCTCCGACAGCGATTCTTCCACCGTGGGCCACGCACGGAACTTCCTGGACTGTGTGAGGTCCAGGCAGAAGCCCGTCAGCGACTTGGAGATCGGCTTCTACGCTTCATTGCCTACACTGCTGGCGGTGATGGCGGTCCGCGAGGGACGCTCGTTCAAGTGGGACGACGCCGGCAAGAAGGCGGTGCCGGTGTAAGACACTGCCGGGACCTCCATGCGGTGGGATCAGGTTTGCGCCAGGTACTCGTGAACGAATCGCACGGCGATGGCTCCCTCACCGACTGCTGACGCCACGCGGTTCATGGCGCCAGCGCGAATATCGCCGGCCGCGAACACGCCGGGGACACCGGGTGAGGGCTGCCCGGAAATGGAAGTCGAGCATCGCCCGGAGCGGTGCGGAATTCCCACGAAGCCGGCTGCGGAGCGCGGCCCCTTCCCAGCAGTCGACGAGCAGGCCTGCCCCCTTGGGGCAGGCTCCCGTGCGAGCGCGAACCGGACGGCTGACCACTCAGAGGGGGCCGCGTGAACGGGAGGGGCGTCCGAGCCACGTCGTGGCGCTCAGTGTCGCCAGGGCGAGGACGAGCAGCGTGGCGGCCATGATGCCGGCGCTCCGGTCGTCGAACGCCTGCATGCGGTCGTAAATGGCGATGCTGAGGGTGCGTGTCTCGCCGGGGATGTTCCCGCCGACCATGAGCACCACACCGAATTCCCCCAGGGTGTGGGCAAATGCCAGGATGGCGGCGGTGAGGATGCCCGGCCAGGCAAGCGGTATCTCGATCCGGACGAAGCGCTGGAGAGGAGTGAGCCCGCAGCATGCCGCCGCCTCCCGGACCTCCTGCGGAATCGACTCGAAAGCGCGCTGGATCGGCTGCACCACGAAGGGCACGTTGACAATCACCGACGCGACGAGCAGACCGGCGAACGAAAAGGCCAGCGTCTGGCCGAAGACCGCCTCGAAGGCGCCTCCGAGCGGTGAGCGTGCCCCGAACGTCACGAGCAGGTAAAACCCGAGCACCGTCGGCGGGAGGATCAGCGGCACCGCGACGAGCGCCTCGACGAGGGCCTTTCCCCGGAAGGTTCGGATCGCCAGTGCATGGCCCGCCCAGATGCCGAGCGGCAGGAGCACCGTGACGGTGGCGGCCGCCAGCACGAGCGACACACGTAAGGCGACGATATCCATGAGAGCTATTGCGGCAGACCGAAGCCGTAACGCTCCAGTATTCCGCGTGCCGCGGGTTCCTGAAGATAGCGATAGAAACGTGATGCGACCGGGCCGGCCCTGGCGAGCAGGACCATGCGTTGTCTCAGCGGATCGTGAGCCTCCGCGGGGATCAGTGCGTAGGTGCCCCGCTCCTGCATCGCCGGAGCGAGCGCGAGCGACAGGGCGATGATGCCCCCTGCCGCGTTGCCGGTGGTGGCAAACTGTGCCGCCTGGGAGACGTTCTCACCGAGCACCAGTGACGGGCGCAGCGCATCCCAGACCATCGCCTGCCGCAGTGCCTGTTCGGCCGCACGGCCATACGGCGCGTGCTCGGGATTGGCAATGGCGAATCGTGGAACCTGACCACTGGCCACCAGTTTCTGAAGACCCCCGAGCCCCTCACCTGGCACCAGCGGCGAGTCGTACGGCGCGAACAACACGATGCGGCCGATGCCGTAGAGGACGCCGGCGTCCCGGGTCATCCCCGCGCGTGACAACATGTCGACGAAGGACTCGTCGGCCGAGAGGAACAGCTCGAAGGGCGCGCCGTCCTGTATCTGGCGGGCCAGCATGCCGGAGGACCCGAAGACGACGTTGACGCGGTCACCCGTCTCGTCCGCGAACCAATCGACAATCTCGCCAAGCGCGAACTGCAGATCCGATGCCGCAGCCACCCGCGTTGGCGCCGGCGCCGGCGTGCACCCGGCCGCCAGTGCCAGGAGGGTGACGAAGGCTGCCGTGAGGCGGATCCGCGAGCCTGCACCCGCCGGGCGCCCAATGCCCGTTGACTTCCTGACGGGAGTGCCAGCGCGCGACTGTTGCTGCTCTCTCATCCGTCCGAGCGATCAGCGCAGCGTGGCCAGATAGGCCGCGAGATCGCGGAGGGCCTGTTCGCTCAGCCCCTTCACACTCTCGGTGTGCCGCCGGAGCGCATTTGCCGCGCCAGGAGTGGACGCTGCTCCCCCCTTGCGGCCGCCTGCGGGGGGGAGCAGGAGACGCGTGTGGATGGCCGAGGCTTCGAGCCTCGTGCCGATCTTTGCGAGATCGCCGGTGATGGAATGACAGCCGCCGCACCCCGCCGTCTTGAAGTGTCGCTGACCGAGCGTCGCGTCACCCATGACAGGATCCCCGGCGGCTTCGGCGCCGGCGGGCACAGGAGCGGGAACCAGCACCTGCAGAAAGGCCCACAAGGCTGCAATCTCGTGATCCGCAAGCGGAGTGGGGGGCATCCGCTGTTCCGGACGGCCCTCCGGCAGAAACGCCGCAAACTGTTTGCCCCCGTCATCGGCCGCGAGCATCGCGGACTCGCGCAGATCGCTCCCGCCATCCACGCCGCCGCGGCCATCGCCACCATGGCACGACATGCAGTAGAACCCGTACAGCAGGCGGCCTCGGTCGAGGGCCGCCTCATCGGGGGCGGCAGGCGGCTTCTGTCCCGCTGCGGCGTCCTGGTGCAGGGGGGCGGAGTGCCCTGCGCCCTTCTCGCGCCCGTGAAGATGTGCACCCGCCGCGAATGCCAGACCGACGAGGCAGAGAGCGGGGGTGAGGTTCCTGAACATGATGCGCGTCCCTCAACAGGATCTTACCTGACGGTGTTCACGACCGCGGACCGCCGCAGACTGATGCTCCAGGGGCGCCGGGAGGCGAGCGTTGGGATTGCCGAACACTGGAATGGAATGCCACCTGAAGCATCGCCAAACAGCTCTTCCGGTAATCGAGCCGGGCCGGCTCAGCCGTGCAGACGGAACTCTCCTTGCTTTCCATCCCGAGGATCCAAAGGAGGGTCACGAGTGATGCAGAACGATCAGGCAGTTTCGGTGCTAAACAATTTGGTCGAGACGTGCAAGGACGGCGAACAGGGCTTCAAGGAGGCAGCCGAAGGGGTAAAGAACCCGGCGTTGAAGGCAAAGTTCCTCCAGTACTCGCGCGAGCGCGGTCAGATGAGCAGCGAACTTCAGGCGGAAGTGCGCAGGCTGGGTGGCGACCCGGAGAAGAGCGGGAGCATGAGCGCGTCGCTCCACCGGGGATGGCTCGGGATCAAGTCTGCCGTCACCGGTCAGGACGATCACGCCATCCTTGCGGAGGCGGAGCGCGGGGAAGACGTCGCCAAGTCCGCTTACGAGCACGCTTTGAAGGAAACCCTTCCTGCATCCGCGCAGACACTGGTGCAGCAGCAGGCCGCGAAAGTGCGGCAGGCACATGACGACGTGCGCGATTTGCGGGACGGTAAGGCAACGACGCACTGAGACGTACGCGCGGGAGCTTTCCGGACGCTCTGCTCACCTTTGCAGAGCGTCCGCTCCCCTCTCGAAACGCACCCCTGCTGTGCGGGCACACCAATGTGCCGCACGCCGGCCTCGCTCCTGAAGCGAACCCCACAGCTGCCACGAAAACCTTGAAGGACAGCACGAGTGCCGCGCGTCCGTGTCAGAATAGCGCCCTCTTCAGGAGGATGAATGACACTGAGATATGCAGCAGCGGTGTGCGCCGTGTTGTGCGTGGCGGCCCCGGCGGCAGCCCAGAGCGCAGATGCGCAGCAGGAGCGTGCGGCGGCCGTCAAATACCTGGAAGAAACGCGTCAGGCCTTTCTGGCGTCGGTGGCGAACGTCACCGACGGCCAGTGGACGTTCAGGTCGGCGCCCGGCAGCTGGTCAATCGCTGAAGTAGCCGAGCACATCGCCATCACTGAGAGCACCGTGCCCGGGCTGATTGCCGAGAAGATGATGCAGGCGCCGCCGAAAACGCCGGGTGAGGGAATGACCGACGAGAGGCTGATTGCCGGTGTCACGGACCGGTCAGAGAAGGCGCAGGCGCCGGAGATGCTCAAGCCGGTGAACAAATGGGCCACCAAGGATGCGCTCGTGAGGGACTTCAACGCCTCGCGCGACAAGACAATCGAGTGGGTGAAGACCACGCCCGGTGACTTGCGGGCGCATGCCGCGCCGCACCCGGTGTTCGGGGCGCTCGACGTTCACCAGTGGATTCTGCTGCTGGCCGGTCACAGCGCACGCCACACGGCACAGATCGAGGAAGTGAAGACTACCGCGGCATATCCGAAGTAAGTGCCCGCCGTCCCCCATCCTTACGGCGCCAGTGCTGACGCTCGGCTGGTTCTTCAGTCACGCGCTCCCACCGGTGACACATTCGGACTGGCGTGGGCACCGCGTCGAGTACGTGTTGAGTTACGACGACCAGTTCAGGGCATTCGACAGGGGGTTGACTGGCTGCCCGGCCCGTTCCGGTAGCGCAGCAGGCTCACGCCTTGCGCTCCGTCCTCTTTCCTGGCTCAGACCTTCCCCGCGCCTTGCGCGGCGACGCGGCGCGTCCCGTGCCCCGCTGGGCGGCGAGGACGTCAGGGAGTTCGTATGCCTCCCGAATCCAGTCGGTCACGGGTGCCTCGACTTCGTCCCGATGCTTGATGTGAATGATGTGGGCAAGCTTCGTGGTCGAGGCGCGGACTACGCGCCGCACCTGAGGAGTCTTCAGCGGACGGCCCAGGAAGACGCAGAGCTCGAGCAGGTTCTTCCGAGGACGCACGAAGAAGTAGCAGGTCTTGCGCGCAAACATGATGGACTTGTGTGAGGCATAGATTCGTTGCTCCCCAAGAGCGACGGCGGTCTCCCGCAGCCTCTCCCAGGCGTCCTGAAGGTTTTCCGGCAGGTCCCGCGTGAGTGCCGCCTCCGTCGTCGTCCAGCAGTCGTGGGCGTCCCCCTCGGCTATCCAGGACTTGCAGTGGTAGCACTCTCGACCGGCCATGGCCTCAATTGTAATGACGGGCGCGGCGACGCAGCGCCTCCGGTGCCCCGCTGCAGCACAGCGGGAGCGGTGGTCACGTCCGCTGCACGTCGTACTCGATCAGCAGGGTGCCTGTTGCCGCAAACAGCCGATGTGTGCGCAGTCGCAGGGGCAGCCTGGGACCTGCCGCGGGAAGGAGCTGGACACCGCCACCGAGGAGCACGGGGATGATTGCCACCTCCACGCGGTCGACAAGCCCGGCCTCCGCCAGGTGCCGGAAGAGGTCGCCGCCACCCCATAACCAGAGAGGCTTG
>JACCXG010000077.1 GCA_013697225.1 Acidobacteriota bacterium | reverse complement strand
CGCGGGAAGGAGCTGGACACCGCCACCGAGGAGCACGGGGATGATTGCCACCTCCACGCGGTCGACAAGCCCGGCCTCCGCCAGGTGCCGGAAGAGGTCGCCGCCACCCCATAACCAGAGAGGCTTGCCCTCGCCGGCCTTCAGCCCTTTCAGGTGAGCGACGGCATCCTGTACGAACGTCACACCCTCACGCTCCCCCTCGGGAAGTGTGCGCGAGTAGACGTAGGTAGGCAGGGCCGGTCCGACCCCGCCGCCCGTTGACACGAACACGTCATACGATCGGCGCCCCATGACGAGGCCGCTGAAGCCGGCGTACATGGCCGCGAAGTCAATTTCGGGGTCCACGACAATCCAGTCGAACTCTCCGTTCGGCCCCGCAATGTACCCATCCAGACTGGCCGCCACCGAGTATCGCAGTTCCCGCATCGTTCCCCCCTGCCTCTGTTGCATCGTGTCATGCCTTCGTTTTCTGGCATCATCTTCACGTGACGACACGCCTCGTCTACTCCACCGACAAGGGACGCACTTGCGCCACATGCGGCTGGCCGGCTGCCGACTGCCGGTGCTCGAAGAACGCCAATCAGCCAGTACCGCCACGCGTCACGGCGAAGCTCCGCCTCGAATCGAAGGGGCGCAGCGGCAAGAGCGTCACGGTCATAGACGGCCTTCCAGACAACGAACCGTTCCTCGAGGAGCTTGCCCGGGCTCTGAAAAAGTCCTGTGCCACCGGAGGCACCGTCCGGCCTGGGGCAATCGAGCTGGCGGGAGACGTGCGTGAACGCGTGCGCCCGCTCCTCGGGACACGCGGCTTCATCGTCAAAGGGTGATGCCATGTGGGTGACCTGCGGCATCTGGGGGAGGCGGAGGCACATGTTCGGCAAGACGTCGCTCCTCGGTTTGATCGTTGGCGCCAGTCTCATCCTTCCGCCCGGAGCGCCGCGGGGGGCCGTGCTCGCGCAGGAGACTCCCCTTTCACCCGGGACGCGCCGGTTCGAGGAGGTGCGGAGGTTTCCGGCTCCCGAAGCGCGGCAGGGGGTTGCCGTTGACGACACCCATTTCTACGGCATCGGCAACGCACACATCGTCAAACGCGACAAGCGCGATGGCACGCCGGTGGCCGAGTGGAAGGGGGACCCGGGCGGGCCGATCGTCCACCTGAACAGCTGTGTGGTGCTGCCCGAGGGACTTGTCTGCGCCCATTCGAACTACCCGGCCGTCCCGATGCTCAGTTCCCTCGAGATCTGGGACCCCGCCACACTTCGGCATCGGTCGTCGCACAGCTTCGGTATCTTCGAGGGGTCGCTGACGTGGGCGGTCAGGAAGGATGGTGACTGGTGGCTGAACTTCGCGCAGTACGGAGGGACGGGGGGTGTTCCCGGCAGGGGCCCCGAATGGACCACGCTGGTGCGGTTCGGCGACGGCTGGGCGCGGAAGAACGGCTACACGTATCCTCCGCAGTTCGTTCAGGCTCTTGCGCCGTACAGCGCGTCGGGTGGCAACTGGGGTCCGGACGGACTCCTCTACGTGAGCGGACACGACCAGCCGGCCCTCTATGCCCTGCGCCTTCCAGCGCAAGGTTCGGTGCTCGAATGGGTCGAAACGCTTTCCGCTCCCTTCCATGGCCAGGCCTGGGTCTTCGACCCTGCCGAACCACGCATCGTCTGGGGGATCCACCGCGCCTCCGGCGAGGTCGTCGTGGGATCGCTCGTCCCTTAGGGGCGCTTTTCCCCTCTCCCTTTTCCCTTTAACTGGGCCCTCTCGCCCGAGACATACAATTGCGCTGAGCCGGGCAGCGGCGGACTCGAGGAACGGGGTCATCGGAGGGGCCACGGTGCTCGAGTGCCGTCCGTGAGCGTCCGGCTACCGATCACACGGGAGGAGCACGCCGTGCGTCAAGTCGTCCTGGAACGCCCCGGACAGTTCACCATCCGCGACGTGCCGCCCCCAGAGCCCGGGCCCGGCGAGGCACTCGTCCGCATCCGGCGCGTCGGCGTCTGCGGAAGCGATCTCCACGCGTTCCGCAACACGCACCCGGCCTATTCGTTTCCCCGCGTGCTCGGGCACGAGCTGGGAGGTGACGTGGTCTCGATTAATGGCGAGCATGCCGGCATCTCGGCCGGTGATCGCTGCGCCATCGATGCCTTCCTGAACTGCGGGACGTGCCGCGCGTGCCGCCGAGGTCGACGGAACTGCTGTGAGAGCCTCCAGTTCTACGGCATCCACGTGGACGGCGGCATGCAGGAGTTCATGGCCGTTCCGGTCGAGCTGCTGCATGCGTCCGCGCGGCTCACCCACGATCAGCTCGCACTGATCGAGCCGCTCGGCGTTGGTGCAAACGGGGTCCGCCGTGGCAACGTTCAGCCTGACGACGAAGTGCTCGTGGTGGGGCTCGGGCCCATCGGGCTCGCGGCCGTTCAGTTCGCGCTCGATGCGGGCGCTACGGTTCGGGCTGTCGAGCCGCTCGAGTGGCGGCGGGCGCTGGTGGCGCGTCTCGGCGTCGAAGTGATGTCTGAACCGGACGGACGCGTGGCGGACGTCGTCATCGATGCCACGGGCCGGCGGGACGTGATGGAACGAAGCGTCGACCACGTCGCGCCGGGTGGCCGGCTCGTCTTCCTCAGCGTCGTTCCCGGACGCGTGTCGTTCGACGACTGGCAGTTCCACAGGCGCGAGATGAGCATTCTCGCCAGCCGCGCGAGCCTTGACGCATTTCCCGACATCATCACGCGCATCGAAGAGGGGCGGATCGACACCTCCCTCTGGATCACCGACCGGATGGCGCTCGAGGAGGTGCCGGATCGATTTGAAGGGCTGCTGACCCGCGCCAACGGCATGAAAGTGATGGTCCATCTGGAGTGATTGACGCTCACCACCATCTGTGGCGGTACAGCGCACGCGAGTACCCATGGATCGCCGATGGGATGGAGGTGCTGCGCCGCGACTTCCGCATAGAGGACTTGCGCCCGCTGGCGAAGACGGCAGGCGTGACCGGGCTCGTGGCCGTGCAGGCGTGCCAGAGCATCGAGGAAACCAGTCTGCTGCTGGAGGGGGCGGACGAGCACGAGGAGATCCTCGGGGTTGTCGGATGGGTGCCACTTGCGGCGCCTGACGCAGGAGCCGCCATAGAACGGTTTGCCGGCCGCCAGAAACTCAGGGGAGTCCGACACGTCCTGCAGGACGAGCCCGACGACGAGTACATGCTGCGGGAGGACTTCAATGAGGGCATCTCGCGCCTGCGGACGTTCGGGCTGGCGTACGATCTCCTCGTCCTCGAACGGCACCTTCCGGCGACCCTCACGTTCGTGGACCGCCACCCGCAGCAAGTCTTCGTGCTGGACCACATGGCAAAGCCTCGAATCCGGGAAGGCTTGCTCTCCCCCTGGAAAGAGCTGATGGCAGAGCTCGCGGCGCGCCCCAACGTCTGGTGCAAGGTGTCTGGACTTGTCACCGAGGCGGACTGGACGCGATGGACCGAGGCGGACCTCCGGCCGTACTTCGACGTGGCTCTCTCCACGTTCGGCCCGCGGCGTCTGATGTTCGGGTCCGACTGGCCGGTGCTGACGCTTGGCAGTGCCTATGGCCGCTGGGTGGAGACTTTCCGCAGCCTCTGTGCGGCGCTCTCCCCTGACGAGCGTATGTGGATCGAAGAGCGCACGGCGCGCCAGGCCTACGGGCTCGCCTGACGACATCCGGCGCATCGCTCGTGTGGGCTTTGCAGTGGATCGGCTCTCGTATCACAATCTGCCATCGTGTGCGCCACGTCACCACACCTCCGGATGGCCAGGCCATGAGCCGTACGCCCGCATGACGCAGGAGCGTCTCCAGTTCATGGCCGGCGCGATCGAAGGCTTCTACGGACCGCCGTGGAGCCGCGAGGAACGCCACGAGCTGTTCTCCTGGATGAGCGCGTGGGGCCTGAACACGTACCTTTACGCGCCCAAGGACGATCTCCACCATCGCACGCTCTGGCGCGAGCCGTACTCCGGCGCGGCCGCGGAGGACCTTCGTGAGCTGGTGCGCGCGTGCCGCGAAGGGGGCATCGACTTCATCTACGGCCTGGGCCCTGGGCTCGACATCCGCTACAGCGCCGAAGCGGACCTGGACCGCCTCCGGGCGCGGTTCGAGCAGATGCTCGCGCTCGGATGCGAGTGGTTCGCCCTCCTGTTCGACGACATTCCGGATCGGCTTCCGCCGGAAGACACCGAGCGCTGGGCTTCCCCCGCGTCCGCGCAGGCGTACGTTGCAAACACGATCCTCGGCTGGCTTCGCGAACGCACGCGATCGGGCCGGCTGTTCTTCTGCCCGACGCCGTACTGCGGGAGGATGGCCGACGCGGGGCTCGGCGGTCCCGATTACCTGCCGGCACTCGGGCGGGAGCTCCATCCGGAAATCGACATCTTCTGGACAGGCCCGGACATCGTCTCTCGCGAGATCACCGCGGCCCACGTGCGTTCGGTCGGAGGGGTGCTCCGCCGGAAGCCGGTTCTCTGGGACAACCTGCACGCCAACGACTACGACGGGCGCCGGTTCTTCTGCGGGCCGTACTCGGGTCGCACGCCGGACGTGCGCGCCGAGGCGGCGGGGATTCTCAGCAATCCCAACACCGAATTCCCGCTGAACTTCGTCCCGCTCCGCACGCTTGCGGACTTCGCTCGGTCCGGCACGGCGTGGGATCCCCGCGATGCGTACACCGCTGCCATGCGCGAGTGGCTTCCAGCCTTCGACAGTGTGGGGCGCACGCTGACGTTCGACGAGCTCGTCCTTCTTGGTGACTGCTACTACCTGCCTTACGAAGACGGCGCGGGAGCGGACGCGTTCTTCAGGGGCGCACGCGCGCTGCTCGAGCGGCCACCCGGCGAGTGGGGGAGTGACGCCCTCCAGGTTCGCGCGGAGGCGGCCAGGCTGCGCGACCTCTGTGTGAAGCTGACGGAGCTCCGTCTCCGTCCGCTGTTCCATGCGCTCAGCCGCCGCATCTGGGATCTGCGGGAAGAGGTAGATCTGCTCGACAGGTACGTCGCGATGAAGTCCGAGGATCCCGCAGCGCGCGCGCGGTCCGACTTCCACCTGCCCGGCACATTCCGCGGCGGATTCGTCGCACGCCTGCAGCGCCTGCTGATGATGAAGCCCGACGGCACATTCGTCGTGGCTGATGGTCCCGGGGACGGTCGCCCTCTCGATGTTCATCCTGGCGGCCCTGGGGAGGCAGAGCGATGAGCGGCGCCATCATCCGTCTCGCGGAGCCGGCAGACGGACCGGGGGCCTACTACGTGTGCCTGAAGACAGGGGATCATGGGGCGGACGGCGAACCGTTTTACCGGGAAGATCCTGACGCGCTCGGCCGCATCTTCGTCGGGCCCTATCTCGCCTTCGAGCCACTGCACAGTTTCGTGCTGGAGGACGGTGAGGGCATCTGCGGGTACGCACTCGGCGCGTTCGACTCCCGCGCGTTCTACGCCCGCTACGAAGCCGAATGGCGCCCGGATCTCTGCGCCAGGTATCCCGCGCCGCAGGAAGATCCACAACGCTGGACACGCGTGGAGCAGGCCTACAGCTGGTATCACCACCCGGACTACTTCTGTCCGGAGCCATACGAGGCCTATCCCTCGCACCTGCACATCGATCTGCTGCCTCGGGTGCATGGCCAGGGGCACGGCCGCCGCATGCTCGAGCGGCTCATGGACTCCCTGCGCGAGCGGGGCTCGCCGGGGGCTCACCTGGGGATGAGCGTCCGTAACACGCGCGCCTATGGCTTCTACATGCGCCTTGGATTCCGCGAGCTCGTTCGCGATGGCACCGACACTGATGGCTCGATTTACATGGGGATCGCTTTCGAGCGACGGAAGCCAGCCACCGAGGGAGGGCACGGAAGGGGCGGAGGGCACGGAGAAGTGCACACCACGGAGACGCGGAGGCGCGGAGGCACGTTCGGCGTTGCAGGCATGGAGGAAGCGGAGGACGCGGAGAAGGGCACGTCACAAAGGCGCGGAGGCACGGAGACACCTTGGCGGTGCAGTCACGGTGTTCACGGAGGGGCCGGAGGGCACGGAGAAGTGCACACCACGGAGACGCGGAGGCGCGGAGGCGACAGGGAAGAGGGGGATATGCACGGCGGGACGGCACGAGGACACGGTGGGAGCGGAGGGGGATGACATCCAGAAGCGCACCCATGCTTGCTCTGCTTGGCGGGCGGGCGGTCCGTACACGTCCGTTCACCCGGTGGCCGGTCTTCGGCGGGCTGGAGGAAGAGCGGCTCATTCGCACGCTTCGCAGCGGCAACTGGGGCCGCCTGCAGGGGAGTGAAGTATCGGAGTTCGAGGGCCGGTTCGCTTCGATGCACGGGTGCCGCCACGGCATCGCCGTGGCGAACGGCACGGTCTCGCTGCGCATTGGGCTCATGGCCGCCGGAATCCGCGCCGGAGACGAGGTGGTCGTCCCCGGCTACACCTTCATCTCCACGGCCTCGGCAGTCGTCGAGGCGAACGCCGTGCCGGTGTTCGCCGACATCGACCCGCACACGTTCAATATCGATCCAGGCGAGATCGAACGTGCGATCACGCCGCGGACGAAGGCCATCATCCCCGTGCACTTCGCGGGGCAGCCGGCCGACATGGACGCCATTCTCGCGATTGCACGGCGGCACGGCCTGATCGTCATCGAGGATGCGGCGCACGCCCACGGCGCGCGGTATCGAGACAGGCCGGCAGGCTCGCTCGGAGACATGGCCTCGTTCTCGTTCCAGTCGAGCAAGAACCTCACGGCGGGCGAGGGCGGGATCATCACGACCAATGACGACCGGCTGGCCGACGCGTGCCGCTCGATCTCCAACTGCGGGCGGGTCCCTGGCGGCCTCTGGTACGAGCACCACGTTGTGTCGGGCAACTACAGGCTGGGGGAGTTCCAGGGGGCGGTGCTCAACTGCGGGCTCGATCGGCTCGAAGCGCAGACCGTGGCTCGTGAT
>JACCXG010000065.1 GCA_013697225.1 Acidobacteriota bacterium | reverse complement strand
GATCTGCAGCCACGCCCGACCCGCGAATTCATTCCGTCAGCGACCTACTCACGGTCGCAGGAGCGGGAGACGCCATCCACCTGGACATCAGGGGGCGGCGATCCGGATGTAGGCTTCAGCGCGAAGTGGGGGTTGACCTCCACGGTGACGCTCGAGGCCACCGCCAACCCGGATTTCAGCCAGGTGGAAAGCGACGCCTTCCAGGTGGAGATCAACCAGCGGTTCCCCGTCTTCTTTTCGGAGAAGCGTCCCTTCTTCATGGAGGGAGCAGGGCTCTTCAACCTTGCGGGGAATGCGCAGGGTGACGCGGCCATGCTCTACGCCGTCCACACCCGGCGCATCGTCGATCCGATCGTCGGGGCGAAGGTGACCGGTTCGGCCGGGCGGGTGACATTCGGTACGTTGACCGCCGTGGATCAGGCGCCCGGCCGGACGGCGGACCGGGAGGACCCGTTGTTTGGCCGAGAGAAGCTGTTCCAGGTCGCGCGGGCGCAGGTCAGTCTGAACCGGGGCAGCTACGCCGGGGCGCTTGCCACGGTTACCGAGCTGGCAGGGCGGACGAACCTCACCGGCGGCACGGACCTGAGCCTGAACTTCAAAGGGGCCAATCGTGTCACCGCCTTCGTCCTGGGATCCCACACCAAGGGGCCGGAGCACGAGGGGCGATCCGCCGGTCTGGCCACGCAGCTGAAGTATGGGTTCAGTTCGCGGCGGGTGGGACTCCAGACACAATTCGAGCACTACGACCGCAGCTTTGCGATGGACACCGCGTTCCTGAACCGGGTCGGGTTCACGTCGGGCTGGACCTACGCGGATTACAACTTCTATCCCGATAAGGATCGGCACCCCTGGATTCGCCGGATTGTCCCGTTCACGTTCCTCTCGACAGGCCGAGACCGCGTGGAAGAGGGGGACGAGTACGTCGCGGTCGGCGGCGTGCGGCTGAATTTCACCCGCCAGGGATTCTTTCGCGCCGATCGCCTCGTCTCGCAGGAGGCCTGGCAGAGGCAGGAGTTCGAGCGTTCGTCCTGGCGCATGTCGGGGCAGGTCCAGGTGTTCCGCTGGCTGCGTCCATACGCGAACATCAACTGGGGCACCTCGGTCTTCTACGACCAGGAGAATCCGTTCGTCGGCCGTTCGGTTTCCGGACGCGTGGGGGCCACCGTTCAACCCGGCGGGCGCTTCAGCGAGAACGTGGAGTTCTCGCGCAACATCTTCGATCACCCGGTCACCGGCGCGCGTGTGTACACCGTGAACGTCGTGAATACGCGCACGACGTATCAGTTCTCCAAGGAATTCGCCGTCCGTGCCATCGCTCAGTACGAGAGCCAGCGGCATCGCGTGCTCACGGACTTCCTTGGCTCCTACGAGCCCCGCCCCGGAACCGTCGTCTATGCCGGCTACGGATCTCTGTACGAGAAGCGGGACTACCGCGCGCCTGACTGGATCGATGATGAAGGACGGTACCTGGCGACACGCCGCGGGCTGTTCCTCAAGGCCAGCTACCTGTATCGCTTCTAGCCGACCCGAAGGACCACGACATCCATGGAAAGACTCCTGCAGGACGTGGCCTATGCGCTGCGCTCGTTCCGACGAAGTCCGGGGTTCGTCGCCGTCGCCCTCCTGTCGCTGACGCTCGGGATCGGCGCGACGACCGCCATCTTCAGCGTCATCTACGCCGTTCTGATCAGCCCCTACCCCTACGCCAGGCCGCACGAGATCTGGGCGCCCGCCATTCTCGGAGCGGACGGGAAGAGCGGACGCGGATCCTACGCTGTCGAGGAGTTCCTCCAACTGGGCGAGTTGCCCGTCTTCTCCGACGTGATGGCGACAGGGTTCGAGGGGGTGTTGCTCACGGGGGAATTCGCGCCCGAGAGCTTTCAGGGCGTGCGGCTATCGCCCAACGCCTTCAGTTTTCTCGGAGTGCCTCCCGTCACCGGCCGCACGATAGGACCAGCCGACGTACGGGCGAGCGGGGAGCCGGAACCGGTCGTCGTGCTGAGTCACAAGGTATGGCTCCGCCTGTTCGACGGTGATCCCGCGGCGGTCGGCCGGACGCTGCGTCTGAACGACGTTCCCCACACGATTGTGGGCGTCATGCCGGCGCGCTTCGGCTGGTACGGCAGCGAGGCTCTCTGGCTTCCCCTCGGTACGATTCCACAACCGGGGCGGATGGTGAACCCGATCGTGCGGCTGGCCGACGGCGTATCCCCGGGCGTTGCGGAGGAGCAACTGCACGCCCTGCACCTGCGCCTTTCGCAGGAGACCCCGGCGGCGTTTCCTGCCGGCGGATTCAACTCACAATTGCGCAACTATCTCGATATCACCGTGGCAAGCGGGGAGATGCGCACCAGCCTGTACCTTCTGCTTGGCGCGGTGGGCCTGTTGCTGCTGATTGGATGCGCGAACGTGGCCAACCTGCAGCTGACGCGTGGAACCGCGCGTTCGCGCGAGATGGCTGTGCGGCTGTCCGTCGGCGCCGGGCGGGGACGGCTCACTCGGCAGCTCCTGACTGAAAACATCATGCTGGCCCTGCTGGGCGGGGTGCTTGGCGTGCTGTTCGCGCTGGGAGCCACGCACGTAATCGTGGCACTGATGCCGGAGTTCTACGTGCCCAACGAGGCTCGAGTCACGATCAATACGCCGGTGCTGATGTTCTCGCTCGGCGTGTCGCTCCTGACCGGCATCCTGTTCGGGCTGATACCCGCACTGCAGGCCTCGCGCGCCGACCTGACCCACGCGTTGAAGGAGGGGGGGCGCGAGGGAGGCGCCGGAACTGCCGGCCGGCGGACACGGAGCCTTCTGGTGGTTGCGGAGGTCGCGCTGTCGGTCGTCCTGCTGGTCGGCGCCGCACTCACCGTGCGCACGTTCATGTCGTTGCAGGGGGTCGATCTGGGGTTCGCGCCAGACCGTGTGCTGATGGTGGGCGTTCCTCTGCCGCCGGCGCGATATCCCACGCTCGAAGCGCGAAACCTCTTTGCCGCCCAGCTGCTCGAGCGCGTTCGGACGCTCCCCGGGGTGCAGGGGGTGACCATTGGCAACGGCGGCCTGCCGTTCGGCGGGCCGCAGTCCACGTATCAAGTGGAGGGGCGGACGGAGAGCGAAGTGCAGCGCGTGGTCCTCAATCTCATTGCTGCGGATTACCTTCGCACGATGGCGGTCCCGCTGCGTGCCGGCAGGACGCTCGAGGAGCGGGAGGTGCTCGGGGGGGATCGGGTCGCCCTCATCAACGAGGCTGCGGCGCGCCGGTTCTGGCCTGACGGAACCGACCCGATTGGCAGGCGAGTTCGCCTCGGGGTGCTGGAGGGGGTACCCGACCCCAACGTCCGCGTCGACGCTGCTGGCGAGCCTCTGGTTACTGTCGTCGGCGTCGTGGCAAACACGCGCAACAGCGGCCTGCGCGACGAGCCGGCAGCAGTCGTGCTGATACCCTACACGCTCGTGGCGCCGCCGCAGCGCACGCTTGCAATCAGGGCACATGGCGATCCCCGTCTGCTGCTGAACCCGATCCGCCGCGAGGTGCAGGCGCTCGACAAGGAACAGCCGCTCAGCCGGCCCATCACTCTCGACGAGGTGCTCGGCTTTCAGACCGTGCAGCCGCGCTTCACCATGGCGCTCTTCGGCGCACTGGGCGCGCTGGGGCTCGTCCTGGCCGCGGCAGGCATTTACGGCGTACTCACGTTCCACGTCACGAGACGGACGCATGAAATCGGCGTACGCATGGCTCTCGGAGCCCGGCCCGGCGACATCCTGCGGCTCATGCTGCGGATGGGAGGGGAGCTGGTGATCACCGGGCTGGCGGTTGGCGTTGTTGCCAGCCTGTTTGCCACGCGGCTGCTGCGAAGCCAGTTGTTCGGCGTCTCGGAAACCGACCCGCTGGCCTATGCGGCCGTCGCCGCCGTTCTCGGGCTCGTCGCGCTCCTGGCGTGCTACCTGCCGTCCCGCCGGGCGGCGGCTGTCGAGCCGCTCGTCGCACTGCGGCATCAGTAGCGCACACGTGAGGCGGGGGAGGCTATTTCTCCTTCCGCGTCAGGCTGTAGAGAAGGGCTGCGATGAAACCGCCCCAGTTGATCGTGAGGAGCACGATCATCACCACCCAGGTGCGCGTGCTCATGCCTGGGTCTCAGGTTCCTCGCGGATGCTTGCCGCCGCCATCCGGCGGTTGAACAGGAGGAGCAGCGCCATGGCGACGCCCCATTGCAGCAGGCAGGTTCCCACGTTCTCGACATGGAACGGGTTCCACCAGCCTTCCGGGTCCCATGACGCCGCCTGATACATCCACCAGCTGAACATCATCGCGAACTGCACCGGCACCAGATACTTCAGCGCCCACTCGTAATACCGCCCGACGCGCAGATCGTCAGCGTCCCCTTCGACCAGTTCCGTCCGGAAGCGCGCCTGCCCGTACATCGTTGCGGCAAGCGCGATGAAGAGGCCGCTGATCATCAGGCCGACGCCCCAGACCCAGTCCTGGTTGGCGAAGAAGGATTGGCTGAGGGCCGACGGAAGGCCGAACACGATCACCGCGCCTGTCACGAGCGCCACTGCTGGACGCCGGGGAACGGCGGCATCCATGAGCACGCGCGTGGCGAGCTCGATCAGGGCGATGAGCGAGGAGAGCGCGGCACAGAACAGCGCCAGGAAGAAGATCGCCTGGAAAACGTCCCCGCCCGGCATGCGGGCGAAGAGCTGTGGAATCCAGATGAACATCAGCCCGACGTTGCCGGCACGCATCGCGTCCATTGCCTCAGCCGGCGCGAGGATGGCAAAGGCGGCTGGTAGCACCGCCATGCCGGCGAGCAGCGAGGCGGAGTGATCCCCGAAACCGATGGTGGCCGAGTTGAGCACGACGTCATCGGTACGGCGGAGGTACATGCCGTAGGTGAGGATCAGGCCCCAGCCAGCCCCGGTCGACCAGGCGGACTGCGACAGGGCCTCCAGCCAGGTTCTGTAGTGCGCCAGCGAGGAGAGATCAGGGTTGAACAGGAACTCGAGCCCCCGCTCGGCGCCGGGCAGCGAGACGGACCGGACCGCTGCGACGATCAGCAGCACGAAGAGGCTCGGGATCAGGATCTTGTTCGCCCGTTCGATGCCCTTCACCACCCCCTGAAGGATGACGAAGCCGCCGAGCAGCGCAGCGATGACGTGGAACAGGACCGGCCCCCACCCCGACTCCACATACGCGCTCCAGTATTGGCCCGGCTCCACGCCGCGGAGCTCGCCCGTGAGCGAGGCGACGAGATACTTCAGCGTCCACCCGGTGACGACCGAGTAGTAGAAGAGGATCATCACCGTCACGACCGCGACCCAGCCCCCCATCCAGGCGTACCGGGGCCCCACGAGCCTGGTGAAGGAGCCGACGACCCCCCGCCGCATGCCACGTCCAATCGCGAACTCCGCGATCAGGAGTGGCAGCGACCAGGTGAAGAGAAAGACCATCCAGGGAATCAGGAAGGCAGCGCCGCCGTTCTGCGCGGCAATGCGCGGGAACCGCCACAGGTTCCCCGTGCCGACAGCCATTCCGAGACCGGCCGCTATCAGCCCCCACCGCGATGAGAACGTTTCCTGCCCCTTCACGCACGCTCCTGTC
>JACCXG010000036.1 GCA_013697225.1 Acidobacteriota bacterium | reverse complement strand
CTTCAGGTCGAGGCTTTCGAACACCGCCTCGATGACCACATCGGCCGTTTCGAAGCCGTCGTACGTAAGCTGCGGCCGGATGCGCGCCAGTCGTTCGGTGACCGCCTCTCCTGTGAGCCGCCCCCGCGTGACCGACGCGTCGTAGTTGCGACGGATGGCCTCCAACCCGGCATCGAGTGCATCCTGTGAACTGTCCTTCAACGTGACGTCGAGGCCGGCGTTCGCGCACGCCATGGCGATCCCCCCGCCCATTGTCCCGGCGCCAACCACGCCAACGCTGGATACCGGCCGGGCCGCCGCCTCTTTCGGCACCCCTCGCACCTTCGATACGGCACGCTCCGCAAAGAACAGATGGATCAGCGCCTTGGCTTGGTCGGTGCCGAGGCATTCCACGAACAGCTCCCGTTCGCGGCGGCAGCCCTCGGCAAAGGGCATCGTTGCCGCAGCCTCGATGGCATCCACCGCCCGCAGCGGCGCACTCTGGTGCCGGCGGGTCTTTCCTACCAGTTCCCGGGCCGCCTCGAACAACGGCGCGTTCTCATCTGCTGTGCCAAGTCTGTCGAGCCGTTCTCGCGTCTTCACGCGAGGGAGCTTTGCCGCGGCGTCGCGGGCAAAGGCCACCGCCCCGTCAGTGAGATCTCCCTCAATCACGGAATCCAGGAGACCGGCCGCAAGTGCCTCGCGGGCCTTCAGCGGCTTGCCGGTCACGCACATGTCGAGCGCCTGCCGTATGCCGACGAGGCGCGGAAGCCGCTGCGTTCCCTCGGCCCCGGGGATGATGCCGAGGTTCACTTCCGGCTGGCCGAGCAGCGCCTCCGCGACGGCCACCCGGAAGTGACCGGCCATCGCAACCTCCAGCCCCCCGCCGAGCGCCGTTCCGTGAATCGCCATTACGACGGGCTTCGCGCAATCTTCGATCCGTGCCAGCAGGCCGTGCAGGTCGACCGCCGCTGCGGGATCCTCCCACGCCGCCTTCTCGAGCATCGCAATGTCGGCACCGGCCACGAAGGTTCTGCCCGCCCCTTTGAGCACTATGGCCGAGATGGAGGGATCCTCCTGGGCGGCCGCAATGGCCTGAGCGATGGCCTCGGGCACCCCCGGGCTCAACGCGTTCACCGGCGGGTTGTCCACCTCTATGACCGAGATGCCGTCGCGGACGGTGACGATGGTTGCGGTAGGCATGGCAGTAAAGGGCGAAGTGTACCATCAGCCTCTATCCCGGTCGTGTTGCGCAGCCAATCCCCCAACCGAATACCGCACTATTGTGGCCGATTATCGAACCACCGCCCGACGCGTGCCGGGTATGATTCGGAAGTCTTCTTCGTCCCCCCCGCCTCATGGAGGCCCGCGCCAGGCTCGAGCGGGGAGAGCTGACCGCTGCGGCGTTCAAGCAGCTTGAAGATCAGAAAGCTGGAGCTCGTTGGCGCGCTCGCCAGAGAGGTATGGACCGGGCGTGTATGATTTCCGTGTCGCCGGTGGGCACACGGTATTCGGTCCCCTCGCTGAATCGGCACGGCATGACATGAGCACTCCCCAGGAACTCGCGCACAGCCAGCCTCCACTGCTGTACCCGCCCTACAAATCGACCATTCCCAGAGCTCCTGCGGAGCCGATGATTCAGGTGCCGCGCTCGTTCGCGGACCTCGCCGCACCGCTTTTCGGGCACCTCCCGATCGGCGGCACCGACAACGACCTCACACGACAGCATCCCGGGGAACCCCTGGGCGAGCGAATTGTCGTCGCGGGCCGGATCGCGGACGAGGACGGCCGCGCCGTTCCCGACACGCTCGTCGAGCTATGGCAGTGCAATGCGGCCGGACGGTACTTCCACGCCAGGGACGATCATCCCGCTCCCCTCGATCCGAATTTCGGTGGGGCGGGGCGCACACTGACCGATGCGAACGGGATCTACCGGTTCGTCACGATCAAGCCGGGGGCGTATCCCTGGCGCAATCACCACAATGCGTGGCGGCCGGCGCACATCCACTTCTCGCTCTTTGGCACATCTTTCCAGTCGCGGCTCGTTACGCAGATGTACTTCCCGAACGATCCGCTGTTCCCGTACGACCCCATTCTCCAGTCCGTCCCTGACGAAGCCGCACGTCAGCGCCTGGTCTCGCAGTTCGATCTTGCGCTGACCGAGCCCGAGTGGGCACTCGGCTACCGCTTCGACATCGTCCTGCGCGGCCGCCATTCGACGCCGTTCGAAGGGCGTGTATGACACGGGACGCGGGGCGCCCCGTCGCCACCCCCTCGCAGACCGTCGGCCCGTTCTTTCATTTCGGCCTGACAGCAAACGCCGCACTCGGGACGCTGGCGAAAGACGGCGTGCGGGGGGAGCGCATCGGGCTGAGGATCCGGGTGCTGGATCGGGATGGCCCGGTGCCGGACGCCATGGTCGAGATCTACCACGCGGACGCAGAGGGGCAGTACGGGCAGGCCCATTTCGACGGCTTTGGCCGGCTTCCCACCGACGGCGACGGGACGTGCGTGTTCGAGACGATCCGTCCAGGGGCGGTTTCCACGAGGGCTGACGGGGCACAGGCGCCACACGTCAACGTCTGCCTCTTTGCCCGGGGGCTGCTGCGGCACGTGTATACCAGGATCTACTTCTCCGGCGATGCCGCCCTCGACGAGGATCCGCTGATCGCACTCGTGCCGCCGGCACGGCGCTCCACCCTGCTCGCCTCACAACCCTCTGGTGAACCCGCCGTGTGGGAGTTCACCATCCGTCTGCAGGGGGAGGGGGAAACGGTGTTCTTCGCGCTCTGATGGCAAGGACGATGAGCTCGCGCCTGGTCGACAGTCTCTGCACAACCGACGCACTGGCGGATCTCTTCGCGGATGCTTCCGTTCTGCAGGCAATGCTCGACGTCGAGGCGGCGCTCGCAGGTGCCGCAGCGGCGTCCGGCGCGATACCTGACGAAGCGGCACGGGTGATATCCGGCGCGTGCCGTGCGGAGGATTTCGATGCCGTTGCCATCGCGCAGGAAGCGCGCGAGTCCGGGACGCCGGTCATCCCGCTGGTCGAGGCACTCACCGCGCGCGTGGCATCCGCCAGCCCGGAACACGCGCAGCACGTCCACTGGGGCGCAACGAGCCAGGATGTATCCGACTCCGCGATGGTGCTGTTGCTCCGCCGCGCGAGACCATCACTGGCCCGCGATCACTCGCGGCTCGCGCGTGGGCTGCGAGAGTTATCGGACCGCCATGCCGATGCCGTGATGCTCGGGCGCACGCTGCTTCAGCCGGCCACGCCGATCACCTTCGGGCTGAAAGTCGCCGGATGGTTCGCTGCAATCTCACGTGCGTGGGCGCGGCTGGATCGTGCATGGGAGGCCGCCCTCGTGCTGCAGTTCGGAGGAGCTTCAGGCACGCGCGCTGCCGCCGGTGGCCACGCGGCAGCGATGGCCTCCGCCATGAGCTCCGCCCTGGGCCTGCAGGACGGCCCGCCCTGGCACACCGACCGCGATCGTCTGGGCGCGCTCGTCAGCGCGTGCGGCCTGTATACGGCGGCGCTGGGTAAAGTCGCGCGCGACATCTCGCTTCTGATGCAGCACGAAGTTGCCGAAGCCGCGGAGCCGGGCGGGGGCTCCTCGACGATGCCCCACAAGCGGAACCCGGCGAAGTGTGCTGCAGTCCTGGCAGGGGCAACGCGAATGCCCGGCCTGGTAGCCAGCTTCCTCAGCGGGATGCTGCAGGAACACGAGCGGTCGCTGGGAGGATGGCATGCGGAATGGCCGACGATTGCGGCTTCCGTGCAGACCACCGGCGCGGCCGTGGCCGCACTCGCGGATGCCGTCGCCGGCCTCTCGGTGGATCCCGCCCGAATGAGAGCAAACGTGGGCTCCACGCGGGGCGTGATCTTTGCGGAACGCGCGGTGATGCTGCTGACGCCGCACGTGGGCCGGGACGTCGCACAGGCGCTCGTGGCCGAAGCGGTTCGGGCCTGCGCGGAACCGGGCGTCACCTTCGGCCAGGCGCTGGAACGCATACCGGCCGTCTCGGCCGTGCTCTCGCCAGCCGTACTGCGCGAGATAGACCGGCCCGAGAACTACATCGGCCAGGCGGACGCGCTGCGCTCCGCCTCGCTGGCGGGTCCTGCCGGGGACGAGAAGGAGTAAGTCAGCATCCATGCCCTTTGCTCTCGCCGATGGAACCCGTCACTACTACCGTATGGACGGAGGCGACGGACGTCCGGTCCTGATGCTGTCGCACTCGCTGGGGCTCGATCACGGCATGTGGGACGCGCAGGGGGCCGACGTGCTGCCGCACATGCGCGTGCTGCGGTACGACACGCGCGGCCACGGAGCGTCCGACGTGACCGAGGGGGATTACACGATCGAGGCGCTCGGCCGGGACGCCCTGGCCGTAGCGGATGCCGCCGGCGTGCAGCGGTTTGCCTTCTGCGGTTTATCCCTCGGCGGAATGGTCGGACAGTGGCTTGCGGTGAACGCGCCAGAGAGGCTCACGCATCTAATCCTCGCGAATACCTCCCCGCGCCTGACGGACCCCGCCGCGATGGAGGCCAGGCGGCTCGCCGTTCTGGAAGGGGGGATGCCGGCGATCGCCGACATGGCCATGGGACGGTTCTTCTCGCCGGAGGTACTCCGCTCGAACACCCCCGTTGTCGGCTCGACACGCCGCACGCTCCTGGGGACCAGTGCGGTTGGCTACGCCGGCTGTTGCGCGGCCGTCCGGGACATGAACGGGGATGCAGCGCTCCCGAGAGTGAACGTGCCAACCCTTGTCATCGGCGGCGATCGGGACGCGTCGATGCCGTGGGAGGCGCACGGAGATGTGCTCGCACAGTCGATCACTGGCGCCCGCGCCGTCAGGCTGAATGCTGCGCACCTCTCGAACCTCGAGCGTCCGCGCGCCTTCAGCACCGCGCTGCTGGAATTCCTGCTGCCCCCGGCCGACGGAACGGGCGAGCGGGGAATGGCGGTGCGTCGCGCGGTGCTGGGTGATGCCTACGTGGACCGCAGCGTTGCCGCAAAGACCGACTTCACCGCGGACTTCCAGGCCCTGATCACCGCGTTCGCGTGGGGCACCATCTGGGCGCGCCCCGGTCTCGACCGCCGCACGCGCCGCCTCCTCGTCCTGACTGCCACCGCCGCGCTCGGCCGCTGGGAGGAGTTCCGGCTGCACGTCCGCTCAGGACTCGCAGACGATCTCGAGCCATGCGACATCGAGGAGGTCCTCCTGCAGACCGCCGTCTATGCAGGAATCCCGGCCGCTAATACGGCGTTCGGGATAGCCTCGGAGGAATTGCCAAAAGTGCCAAGATTGCCATGATTGCCAAAATTACTTCCTGACAAAGTCGCAGCAATCTCTCGCAGTCTTGGCAATCATGGCAATTTTGGCACTTTTGGCATTTCCCATTAGGGTGTTTCGTACAGCTTGAGCCGGCGCACCGACCAGGGCACGTCACCTGCGGTGGCGGTCTGCTTCAGGCGCACGAACTTTGCCTGGACGGGCTCGAAGTTGATGTCGGTCAGAACGCCTGCCCCTTCGCCGCTCGCCACCTTCTTCCACGTCGTGCCGTCGGTCGAGACTTCCACCTCGTAGCCGCGTGGGAAACCGGGGATCGCCGGTGCTCCCGGTCCACCGCGCCCTCCGCCGGAGCGCGTCGGGGCGCCTGGTACGGCGGGTGTCGTATCGACCGGCATGGCTGGCGACTCGAACTGGACCTCCGTGAGCGCGACCGGCTGCGGCAACTCTACCTGCAGCCACATGCCGGGCGCCTGCGCGTGACCGGAGCTCCAGGGGTTCAATGTCAGCGCCTGCCCCGCAGTCGCCTGGTTGTGGCTGGCGGTGAGCTTCCAGCCACTGTCGACAATGAGCGGCTTCGGAAGCGACGCGATGAGCTCTTTGGTGTTCCACGGGGTCTTGCGATCGGCGTGCGCCGCACGGATGCGCGCGACGTCACCCGCCTTCACGAGTGGCGCCCGGTTGCCGAACGAGTTCCGCACGTACGACGCAATTGCGCCGATCCACTCGTCGGAGCTCTCCCGGAAGCCGGGCATCAGGTCGGGATGGTCCCCGCTCCCCTCGATGGGCCCGCTGAGCCCGTGCAGCAGCGTCTTGATCACGTAGTTTTCGTGTCCCACGACACGCGCCGACGAAGCAAGCGCAGGCCCGAGCATCGGGGCGTTGTCCGCTCCCGGCACGCGGCCTCCCCTGCCGTCTTCGCCATGGCAGGCGAAACAGACCTGGGAGTAGATCTCCTGCCCCTTCGTGAGGAGGGCGTCCTCCTCACGAGTGAACGGGGTCACCGCCTCCATGAAAGCGCCACCGCGGCCTGACGGCGGCTTCAACACCGTGCTGGCGACGAGCTGCACCCCCTTCGCGGTGTTCCGCTCCATCGTCCTGGCAATCACGTCCTTCGCCTCGGGCACCTTCAGCGTGTTGAGCGTCATCAAGGCTTGCATGACGACGTCCGTGTCCGCATCCTTCGTGCGACTGCGGTAGTCTGCGGCGAGAGTGCGATCCCCTGCCTTGTAGAGGGTCTCGCCCGCGCGGATCGCCTGTATCCGAATCTGCGGATCGGGATCCTCCATGAGCTCCCGCACGAGCGCCGCGTCGGCAGCTCCGAGCCCCTCGAGGGTCCAGAGCGCATGGATCCGGGCGAGCTGGTCCTTCGAGGTCCGCGCCATCTGGGCAAGCGCGGGAGCCACGCTCTTGTCACCTTTCAGGATGAGCAGCTGCTGCGCGGTATCACGCCACCAGCCGTTCGGATCCGAGAGGTGCCGGACCAGCTGCGCAGGAGTTTCGTCGAGCATGCGAGGGCGATCGGTGCGCCGTTCCATTCCTTCATAGGTGACGCGCCAGATGCGCCCGCGGCGTACGAGCTTGTCGAGCTGATACTGCTCGATCCGCTGGCGCAGGTAGGTGCCAGGGCCGGACCACTGGGCCTCCTGAATGATGCCCCGATACATATCCGTGACGTACATCGTCCCGTCAGGTGCGGTGGTGACGTCCACCGGACGGAAGAGCGGATCGCTCGAGCGGATGAACTCGGAGAGTGGATAGGCATTCCGGAACTGCGTCAGGCCTTCTTCCTTGACCGGGGTGAACCGCCGCACGATCCGGGCAACGACCTCGCCATAGAAGTAGTCGCCTAGCAATTCCTTCGGCAGGCGGTCGCCGCGGTAGACGTCATTGCCGGCGGCACCCGTGGCCCGGGCGAGCGAGCCATCCGGCATGCGAACGGCGTTCATGCCCCCCTGCATGTCGGCAATCCTGACCGGTGCGCCCCACGTGATGTTCAGGTCCTGTTCGAACTGGTCCGGATAGGTGAAGTTGCCGTAGGCGACCGGGAGCTGGAAGTAGCCCGGCATTCCGCTGGCGCCTCCCTGGAAATACATCTTGCCGTAGTTGTCCTGGGTAGCGCCCCACTGGCCGGCGTTCGAGCCCGTGGGCTCCCGCAACACGCCGCTCGCCGTCCAGCGCAGGCGCACGGGGTTGATGGTGCTGTAGATCCAGTTGTCGAGCGCCCACATCAGGCCGCTTTCCTGGTGCTCGACGTTCATGACGCGACCCATCCCTGTCGCGAACAGCTCCTTGGTGTTGGCCTTGCCGTCGTTATTCGTGTCGGTGTACTTCCAGACCTCGTCGGCGTTCGATTCCTTCGACAGCACGGCGTTCGCGCCGAACGGCATCACGAACCGGGGAAAGACCATGTTGTCCACGAAGACGCCGTGCTTCTCGTAGATGCCGTCGCCATCGACGTCCTCATGCACGGAGATGCGGCCCACGGGGTCGAGCTCGCCCGTCGCGTCGGCGTCCTGCATATAACCGCGCAGCTCGACGACGAACATCCGGCCGTTCCCGTCGAAGGCTATCTGGCCGGGCTCCTCGATGTGCGGATCGGTGAGCACGGGCTGGATCCGGAACCCCGGCGGGAGCCAGAACCGCTTGGCCTGCTCTTCCGGTGTCAGCGCCTCGACCGGCGGCTTTGATGAAAAATCCGCCTCCCACATAGGGGCGCCGCGCCCGCCCATGCGGCCGCCACGTCCCTGATCGGCCGGCGGCTGCTGGCCCTGCGCCGGCGCCGGCTGGCCCTCAGCCGGAGGGGGTGGCGTGGGGGCCTGCCCTCCGGCGGGCGGCGGTGTCTGTGCGACGAGCGACAGCGTCACGACGCTGACGGCGAGAACGATCAGCCCGGCCTGCTGAACACGATGACGCGACGACGACATTGCGAGCCCCTCTCAGTCAACGACAGCCACTTGTCCCAGATTCACAGGAGAAGGGGAGAAGGGGAGATACAAGGAGAAAACTACCGTTCTCCTGTTCTCTCCCGTCACAGACGTGCCCGGTGCCAGCGCATGCCGCTGGATGGTGCCCATCTTCAACGA
This sequence comes from Acidobacteriota bacterium, assembly GCA_013697225.1. Taxonomy (GTDB): domain Bacteria; phylum Acidobacteriota; class Vicinamibacteria; order Vicinamibacterales; family 2-12-FULL-66-21; genus JACCXG01. The sequence continues at coordinate 1,111 of JACCXG010000036.1, read as the reverse complement.
CAGCCACTGCCTCGAGACCCACAGGAGAGATGGAGAACTCCCCTTCTCCCCTTCTCCTGTTCTCTTAGATGTTCCGCGGGCAACTTGCACGCCGTTCACCGGCCGAAGCGCGCCGGCTCGATTCTGCGGAGCACCAGGAACAGGCTCGCCATGGCCAGGAACGGCAATGCCCCGGCCCCGAAGAACACCGGCGTCCATCCATACAGGTCGACGATCACCCCGGTATAGAGCACGGCCAGGAGCGCGGCGCCGTTGTCACCAAATCCCGCAATGCCGTTGACCCGCCCGGCAAGATGCTGGGGGACAACGTCCCCGACGGTGCCGATGTAGGTGGCCGCCACCCACTGGTTGCCGAACAGTGCGAGCCCCATCAGGATGACCGCCAGGTAGTCGTTCGTGATGAACGGCATCGTCGCGCTGAGGGCGCCGAGACCGAACGCGCACGAGAAGGCGATCTTCCGCCCCTTGTCCACCGAGCCGGTGGCCTTGACGAAGCGGTCCGTGAGCAGCCCACCCACGACGTTACCCGACATCCCGATCAGGTTCGGCACGGATGCGAAGAAGCCGACCGCCAGGAACGACATCCCGCGCCCTGTCCGCAGGTAGAGCGGCAGCCAGGTCCAGTAGAACGTCGTGATTGGCCCGGTGAAGACACGGATCAGGAAGAGCCCCAGCACCTTGTGGTTGCTGATCAGCTGACCCAGCGTCACCGGAGGGGGCGCAGACGACGACGCGGCCGGGCGCCCGGACGCCGGAGTCACAGGGGCAGCGGGGGCCCCGGTGGGCTGGACCGCCAGAGCGGTCATCGTGCTCCTGTCGGGAAACGTTCTCAGCCACGGAATGAGCCAGGCGAGCCCGAGCAGTCCGGGGATGACGAACGCCATGCGCCAGCCGAACCGCGTCGCGAGAAAGACCACGATCGGCGGCGCGATCACCGAGCCGAACTGGGCGCCGGCGTTGAAGACGCCTCCTGCCCTCGATCGAGTGGCCGCGGGAAACAGCCCGGCCAGGGCCTTGATGCCCGCGGTGTAGTTGCCGCACTGGCTCAGCCCCATGATGAAGCGGAGCAGGATGAAGCCCCCGAGGCCCGCAGCCAGGACAGGCATGCCCG